>JBJTJS010000053.1:0-16945 GCA_046096085.1 bacterium | reverse complement strand
CTCCCCGCCGGTGAACTCGCGGTAGGCAGCGGCATCCATGAGCCCGTCGCGATCGCCGGTCACCGACACCTCGACGATCCAGCCGTCGCCGTACGGATCGGAGTTGATCGTCTCAGGCGCATTCGACAGGAGGTCGTTGACCGCCGTCACCTGTCCGCTGACGGGCGCGTAGATCTCGCTGACGCTCTTCGTGGACTCGACCTCGCCGCATGGCTCGTGCGCCACGATGGCGTCGCCCACCTTGGGGAGGCTCACGTACACGATGTCGCCGAGGGCATCCTGCGCGTAGTCGGTGATCCCGAACCTCACCGCATCGCCCCCGGAGTCACGCACCCACTCGTGGTCCTTGGTGTACGCCAACTCTTCGGGGATCACATCGCCTCCTAGCCAGGCCGGAGATGCACGGAGCCTTCCGTACGACGGCGAACCTATCCTTGCGGGAGTGCCGAGGCAAGGACGCCCGCGTCCGAGCCCGACAGCAGGCAAGGACGCCCGCGTCGGCTAGGGAGCCGCCGCGCGGACCACCTCGGTCCACTCGTCGAGGAGCGTGCACGCCCGGGACTCCTCGGCGGCCTCCACCCACAACCGGACCAGCGCCTCGCGGGCGTCGGGAACGACCAGGCACCACGCGCCGTCACCCTCGACGACGCGCACTCCCTCGGTGGCGTCCTGCTCCCGGTCCGCCCCGTGCGACTGCACCGCCGCCATGGCCCGTGCCTTGCTCGACCAGGGGGTGCTCACCGCCTTCGTGAGCATGACCGACCTCGGGATGCGCGCATCGATGGCACTGAGGGTGAGCCGGGTCCGCGCCACCAGCCCCACGAGGGCCAGCGTGGTGGCCACGGCGTCCGGGTAGGGCCCGGCACCCGCGATGGCGAAGCCGCCGCGCCCGTCCGCCGCCAGCACGGCGCCGTCGTCGGGGATGTAGGTGCCGTCGGACGGGACCCGACGCACCCCGAGGCCGTGGAAGTGCGCGACCGACTCCGCGATCCTGCTCGCCTGCACGGGGAGGTTCACGTGGCCGGATGGCGCCTCCGCCGCGACGAGGTCCATCACCACGAGCAGGGCCCTCTCGTCCGACAGCACATGGCCGGTCTCGTCCACGAGCGTGAGTCGCTCGCCATGCTCGTCGATTCTGATGCCCAGGTCGGCCCCGTGGACGAGAACCCGGCCGGCGATCTCCGCCAGGGGGTCGGCGGACGCCGTCGCATCGCCGGATCGCTGGCCCATCGACACGAGGTCCACCCCGGTGCGCTGGAGCACGTGCGTGATGACGCGTCCGGCGGCACTGCCCCCCGAGTCGACGACGACGGTGAGGGCCCCCGGGCCGACGCCGTCGAGCCTGGTGGCGTGGACCAGGTGCTCGGCGTACTCCTCGAGGACCCCCGGCGGCGAGGCCAGCGCCCCGATGAGGCCGGGGACCTGGCGCCGGTAGTCCCGTCGGTCGTGGATGCGCTCCAGGTGCCGCGCCTGCGACTCCGACACGTGATGGCCCCGGGCATCGGCCATGAGCAGGTCGAGCCGATCGCGGGCGTGTCCGGGGGTGCGCGCGAGGATGCCGGCGTCCGCGTGGACGCGGGTGTCGTGCCGCCAGGTGGGAGTGGGTACGGCGCCCAGGGATCGCACGTCGGTCCCGGCCGCGGAGACGGCCCCGGCAACGATCGTGGCGAAGGCCCGTCCGGCCGGGGAGTCGTCGTGGCCCACGCTCACGACGGCGTCCTCGGGCTGCATGCTCACGAGGGCGAGCGCGAGCCGGACGGCCGTCTCGGGAGTCATGTCGACGCCGAGCGTCCCCGACGCGCCTCCGCGCGCGAGGAGCCGCCGCCGTCCGCGGCTGTCCCAGGCGACCGTGCCCTCGACGATGCTGCCCGATTCCAGTGTCTTCCCCGGATACACCAGCGTGCCCGGGCCGACCTCGACCTCCTGTTCCAGCGTGCAGTCGTCCGACAGCACTGCCGCCTCGTCGATGCGGCTCAGGGCGCCTACCTGGCAGCCCCGGCCCACGACGCACCCGCGCAGCAGGGCGCCGGAGCCCACGTACACGTTGTCGTGGATCACGACCCTGTCGAGGTCCGCCGACGCGCGAACGATGCAGCCTGAGCCCAGCACTGAGTGAGCCCCGATGCGCGCGCCTCCTTCGACGGTGGAGCGCGAGCCGAGGTACGCCGGGCCCTCGATGTCGACCGTCGCCGCCACGGAGACGCCCTCCCCGAGCCAGACCCCCGGGCGCACCTCGTGGCCGGGGATGTCGAGGCGCACCCTCCTCTCGAGGGCATCGACCTGGACGCGGCGGTACGCCGGCAGGTCTCCCACGTCCTCCCAGTAGCCCTCCCCCACCATCGCGTAGACGCCGCGGCCGTCGGCGATGAGCCGGGGGATGACGTCCTGGGACCAGTCCCACTCGCGATCGGCGGGCATGTCGCGCAGCACCCGCGGGGAGACGACGTAGATTCCGGTGCTCACGGTGTCGCCGAAGACCCCTCCCCAGGCGGGCTTCTCGTGGAACCGCGTGACACGTCCGTCGGCATCGGTCTCGACCAGGCCGAACTCACGGGGGTCCGAGCGCCGCACCGTGCACACCGTGAGGTCGGCCCCCCGCTCGTCGTGGAAGGCGCGCAACGCGGTCAGGTCGAGATCGGTCACGGCATCGCCCGAGACCACGAGCAGATCCTCGTCCCCGTCCGCCGCGGCGAGCCGCACGCCACCCGCCGTGCCGAGGGGACGGTGCTCGGTGGCGTACCGGAGGTCCACGCCGAACTCCGAGCCGTCGCCGAAGTACCGGCGCAGGGCGGTCGACAGGTGCTGGACCGTGAGGGTGACCTCGTGCGACCCGTGGGCCCGCAGCAGGCGGAGGGTGTGCTCGACCATCGGCCTGCCCACCACCGGCAGGAGCGGCTTGGGCACCGCCGTGGTGAGGGGCCTCAGGCGCGTGCCGAGCCCGCCGGCCATCACCACGGCCCTCACGGCGCCGTCCCGCCGACGACGACCCCCGACCTCGCGATCCTGCGCGCCTGCTCGAGATACAGGCCCGCGGCGTACCAGTACAGGCCGAGACCCCAGATGGCGAAGGCCCATCCGAGGGCGGACAGCACGTGCGACACGGTGCCGTCTCCGGAGCCGGCCAGGATGAGCGGGAATGCCCAGAAGAGCGCGAACGTGCCTGCCTTCCCCAGGTAGTGGACGGGGAGCGCCGTGAGCCCGTGCCTGCGGAGCATCGGGAGGAGCGCGAGGAGCACGGCCTCGCGCAGGACGAGGAGCCCGACGAACCACCACGGCACCAGCGCGCGAAGGGCCAGTCCGAGCAGCGTGGCCACGATCGTGAGGCGGTCCACGAGGGGATCGAGGACCTGGCCGAGACGCGAGGCCTGGCCTGTCCTGCGCGCGATCCCCCCGTCGGCCCAGTCGGTCGCCCCGGACACCGCGAGGACGATCGCCGCCGCGATGTCGGCCTGGGCGGCCAGGACAAGCCAGAGGAAGACGGGGATGAGCAGGAGACGCGCCACGCTCAGCGCATTGGGGACCGTGAGGATCCGGTCGGTGTGGACGGAATCCCCGCTCACGCGTGTCGACCGGAGCGTGCGGGCCTACCGCGCCCCACGATGAGCGCGGCGCCTCCGAGGATGAGCAGCAGGCCGCCGAGGGATCCGGCGATCGCCGTGACGGTCGCGCCCTCCACGATCGGACGCGCCTCGGGGGCGCGGTACTCCAGGCGCAGGTCGGCGGAGATGCCCGGGGAGCCGTCGGCGTTCATGACCACCAGGGTGCTCCCGGCCAGGTCGGCGCCCGGCAGCTCGGCGGGGCTGCCGTCGGCCGACGCGCGCCACAGGCCCGCGGTCGTCGGCGCCGGGGGCGTGCCCTCCCCGGGCACGGACACGCCCGACCATTCCGTGGCACCGCGCTCGACCACCGTGTAGGGGAAGCCGAAGAGGTACTCGTCGATCTCCGCGGCATCGCCGGTGCCCACGAAGATGGCCTCGTCGGTGCCGGGCACCACCACGAGGACGAAGTCCCCCACGACGTCGAGGAGCTCGGTCGGGGCGAGCCCGGCCTGGGCGAGGCCCTCCGCCAGCGCGGGCGGAAGGTCGCCGGCCTGGAGGCGCGCGCTCACGCCGTCCACGACGATCGCGGTGTCCGAGGCCGCCGAGGCCATTTCGCCCACCGGCTGCGCCACGATGCCGGAGCGCCCGACCACCTCCACGATCCCGAAGGAGGCGAGGGCGGCGGGAACGGCGAGCGCCATGGCCGCCGTGCCGGCGCAGGCGAGGATGACACCCAGGGCGACACGGATGACGGTCCAGGCCCTCATGCGCTTCCCCTGCCCCGCGTCGCTATGCCGGTGCCACGGTGAGGATGCCCAGGCACATCTCGTCGGTCGTGCCCTCGCCCCACGTGATGTAGCGGGGCTCGGTATCGGCGAGAGCGGGCAGCTGCGACCGCAGTCCGGCATCGTGGGTGCAGGTGACCTCGAGGGTGTCGCCGGCCTTGAGCGGCAGCGGCTCGGGCAGCGGAATGGCGCCCTGGCGGTCGAAGTCCCAGTTCGTGACGTCGAGAACCGTGACCTCGTCGGCGGTCCCCGGGTTCGCCACGATGCGGATCGTCCGCCCGAGCAGGTGCATGTGGCCTGCCGCGGCGTACAGGGTGAGGTCCTCGTTGACCGCGTGGCGGCAGGACTGCGTGGAGCCGGACTTCGGCTCCACGAGGTCCCCCCCGCAGAGGAACTGCAGGCCCCAGATGGTGCGCAAGGACTCGCCCCCGAACCGCTCGACCGTGTCGGCGACCGCTTCCCTGCGGTCGCACAGCGCACCGGACTCCCCCGGCTCGCAGGGGAGCTCGACGGGGGCCGGGAGGAGCATGGTCTCGAGGGCGCGCAGCGGCTCGGTCCCCGGGACAGTCCGCAGCGACACCTCCGTCTCGTCGACGCCGTCGCCGGCGAGGAGGTTGTAGTGCACCTGCAGGATCACGCTGCTGCCGGCGGGCAGGAAGACGCCCGTGCCCTCCGGGTAGCGCGACTCCTTGCCGCCGGGCGCCCAGGCGGCGAGCCACGGCGCCGAGTCGAGCGATGCCACTCCCGCGTCGTCACCCGGCGGGGAGGGGAGATCGGGCCCGCCGAAGCAGGTCCATCCCTGGCCCTCGTCCTCGGCGTCGCGCTGCTGGGCGGCCTCGACCTGGCTCGGGTCCACGCGGTACAGGATCGCGTGGTGGACGATCTGCGGGTTGCCGGGACTGAAGCGCACTCCGGTGATGAACCGGTCGTCCACGGTGTCGGTCGCGAGCAGGAAGCACCGGTAGTCGTCGGTCGAGGTTCCCTGGGCGCTGGGAGCGTAGGGCTCCTCCAGCGCCACGGTGACGAGGGGCCCCGCCGGGGCAGCGACGGCGGCCTCGCCTTCCGAGGAGGCAGCCGCGTCCGAGGAGGCAGTCGCGTCCGAGGAGGCAGCCACGTCCGACGAGGGCGAGCCCGCTGCGCAGGCGCTCAGGACGAGCGCGATGGCGGCAATCCCGGGAATGAGCGGAGAGAGGGGGGCGCGCACGTCCCCATGCTACGGGGCAATCCTCAGCGAGGCCCCTCAGGCGCGGGCAGGTTCCAGGCCGAGATCACCCGCTGGTCCCGCTCGAATCCCAGCAGCGACACCGCTCCGGCATCGAGGGCCCACAGCCGTCCGTCCACCGCGGGCAGCCCGAGCCATGTCGCCGTGAGGATGCGCAGGAGGTGTCCGTGCGCGACGAGGATGCAGTCACGCCCCGCGCGGATGTCGGGGGCGCAGCGCTCGATGACGCGCCCCGCCCTGACGGCGACGTCCTCCGGCTGCTCGCCCGGCGAGTGGTCCCCCGCCGGGATCGTGCCCGCCCAGATGGTCCAGGACGGGTCGCCCCGCATCTGCCGGATGTCGGCGGTGGTGAGGCCCTCGTACGCGCCGTAGTCCCACTCCAGGAGGTCGTCGTCGATGTCGGTGGGCGTGAGGCCGGCCGCCTGGCAGGTGGCCCGCGCGCGCGACAGGGGCGAGCACCGGACCTGTGCGGGCCGCAGCCCGGCCATCATCGGGGCGAGGGCGCGGGCACGGGCCTCGCCGTCGGCGGTCAGCGGGATGTCCGACCGGCCGGTGTGCTGACCGCTGAGGCTCCACGCCGTCTCGCCGTGGCGGATCAGGATGAGGCGGCCGTACGCCATCGAGACCTCCGAGTCCCCGCTCCCAGTGGCGGTCGCGCGGACGCTACCGCACCTGCGGCGCGACCGTCCGGCTATCGGGTGAGCGCGTAGCACGCGACGGCCACCGCTGCCGCGACGTTCAGGGAGTCGATCCCGCCGCTCATGGGGATGCGCGCCAGCCGTTCGCTCGCGCCGAGAGCACCGGCGGACAGGCCCTCGCCCTCCGTGCCGACGAGGAGCGCCACGCGGGCGCACTCCCGTGCGGCCAGTGCTGCTTCGAGATCCTCCGCCTCGGGATGCGGCGTGAGCGCGATCACGGAGACGCCGAACCCCCGCATGCGGGACAGATCGGTCGCCCAGTCGCCGCTGCGCGCCCACGGCAGGTCCAGCACCGCGCCCATGGACGTCTTGACCGCTCGGCGGTAGAGCGGGTCGGCGCAGCGCGGGGAGAGGACGATCCCCGCGATGCCCAGCGCCGCCGCGGACCTGAACGCGAGTCCGACGTTCGTCGGATCGACGAGGTCCTCGAGCAGGACGAGGTGGCCCGGGGCATCGGCGACCTCCGGCACGTCGCGCGCCCGCGGGCGCCGCACCACCGCGAGGGCGCCGCGATGGACGCGGTACCCCGCGATGGCGTCGATGACCTCGCGGGACGCCACGAGGACCGGCCCCGCGTAGTACGGCAGGTCCTCGGCCAGCACGGGGAGCCAGCGGGGCGCGGTGAGGACGGCGTCGATCGCATGGCCCGCACGCGCCACGCGCTCGATGACGAGCCGGCCCTCCGCGATGAAGAAGCCCCGCTCCGGCTCGATCCTTCGGCGCAGGTCCATGTCCGTGAGGTCGCGGAAGGGATGCAGTCGCGGGTCCTCCGGGTCGGCCACCGTGTCGAGCACCCAGCCCACGGGCCACGGCATCGTCGGTTCAGGGAGGAGCATCCCCGCGCTCCCGCTCCTGGACGAGGACCTCCCCGAGGTCCGAGAGCCTGTCGAGCCCCTTGAGTGCCTGCGCCATGCGGTGATTGCCCGCCAGCGTCGCACGGTTGCGGTCGAGGAACGCCCAGTACCCCGCGGTCACGGGGCACCCTCTCGGGCCGACCCGGTGCGTGGGCGAGTAGGCGCAGCCGCGGCACAGGTCGGTCATGCGGTGGAGGTAGGAGCCGCCCCCGGCGTAGGGCTTGGTCGCCATGCGGCCCCCGTCGGCGTATAGGGCCATCCCGACGACGTTCGCGGCCATCACCCAGGGATAGGCATCGACGTACGACGCGGTGAACCACTCCGTCGTCTCGCGCGGGTCATAGCCGTGCTGCAGGGCCCAGTTGCCCAGGACCATGAGCCGCAGGATGTGGTGGTTCCATCCCCGTTCCCGTACCTCGCCCAGGGCGATCGAGAGGCAGCGCGCGGTGACGGCCTCCGCGTCGAGGTCCTTCCACCACCGTGGGAGCGGCTCACGGGCGGACAGGGCGTTGGACGTCGCCACGTAGTCCTCGCCGAAGTGCCAGTAGAGGTGCCACACGTAGTCCCGCCAGCCCATCACCTGGCGGACGAAGCCCTCGACGCTGCTGAGCGGCACGTGCCCGCGGTTGCCGGCCTCGACCACGCGCTCGATGACCTCGAGCGGATCGAGCAGGCCGAGGTTCATGGGAACCGACAGCAGCGAGTGCGCCATGACCCAGTCGCCGGTCAGCGCCGCGTCCTCGTAGGGCCCGAACTGCTTAAGGCGGTGCTCCACGAAGTCGTCGAGGGCGGCCAGTGCCTCGTCGCGCGTCGCCGCGAAACGCCGGGGCCCGTCGTCCCCGACGAGGGTGATGAGTCCCCGGGCCTCCCACGATGCGAGGTCCGCGCGCACGGACGCATCGATGGCGTCCTCCTGCGGCCACGAGGGCTCGGGAAGCCCCAGCGTCGTCGCCCCCCGGGGCGGGGGCAGGCGATTGTCGGCGTCGAAATTCCATCGCCCCCCGACAGGCTCGTCGCCGTCCATGAGGATGCCGGTGCGCTTGCGGGCCTCGCGATAGAAGTCCTCGAGGAGCAGCCGGCGCTTGCCCCGCGACCGCACCCACTCGGCGAAGTCGGCCTCGCTCGTGACGAAGCCGCGGGCGGGAAGGACTTCCGCCCCCAGGGCGCGGACCAGCCGTCGCGCGCCGTAGGACGTGGGGTCGCAGACGCTGAGTTCCCGGGGGGTCAGGCCCGAGGCTCGGAGTCCCTCGCGGTACGTGTCCGCCCGGACGTGCACCGCCCGCTCGCCGAGCTCGGCCGCGCGATGCCGCAGGGCGGACAGGACGAGGTGGGCCTTCGCCCGGTGGTAGCGCCGGCGCTGGAGGGCGCGCAGGGACTCGATGAGGAGCACTCGGTCGGCAGAGTCCGCGCGAGGCGACCCCTCCGGCGCGAGGAAGTGCGGTCCGAGCTGGTCGGCGAACACCCATCGCGCCGACGTCCCGCGCCGCGTCACGCGTGGCTCGCCTGCGCGGTCCATCGCTCGCCCACCCGGAACACCCGGATGGGCGTGCCGTAGGCACGTGACAGCGTGACGTCGTCGAGAGCATCCTCGAGCGGACCCATCCCCACCACCGTTCCCTCGCGCAGGATCAGGGCGTGCGTGGTGCCCTGTGGGATCTCCTCGACATGGTGGGTGACCAGCACCGTGGCCGGGGCGTGCGGGTCAGCGGCCATCCGGGTCAGGCGGGCCAGGAGTTCCTCGCGCGCTCCGAGGTCCAGGCCGGCGGCCGGCTCGTCCCACAGGCACAGTTCCGGGTCCGCCATCAGGGCGCGGGCGATCTGGGTGCGCTTGCGCTCGCCGTCGGAGAGCGTGCCGTAGCGGCGCTCGGCGAGGTGGGCGACTCCCAGCCTGCTCAGCAGCGCATCGGCCCGGGCGAGGTCGGCGTCGTCGTAGGACTCGCGCCAGCGGCCGTTGATGCCGTACGCCGCCGTGACCACGGCGTCGCGGACCCGCTCGCGCGGCGGAATGGCGGGCGTGCCCGCCCCGACGACCCCGATCCTCGTGCGCAGCTCGGAGGTGTCGGTGCGCCCCAGGCGCTCGCCCAGGATGTCCACGACGCCCACCGTCGGGAAGGTTCGTCCCGCCGCGATGGCCATGAGGGTGGACTTGCCGGCGCCGTTGGGGCCGAGGACCACCCACTGCTCCCCGGGGCGCACGGTCCAGGACACCCCCGAGAGGATCCAGGAGCTGCCCCGCCGGACGCCGACGTCGCTGAGAGCGAGGACCTCGTCCACTCAGCCTCCCCGGCGCGCCGTCATGAGGACCCCAACCTATCCGCCGCCACCGGATGTGTAGCGTCGCGCGGGTGTCGGGACCGTGCGACTCGGGGCGTCTCCCCGCGCCCTCGTCGATCCGCGACGGTGCGCTCCTGTGCGCATGGCTCTCCGCCGCGCTCGCCGGCCGCGAGCCGCCCGACAGCCTGCTCGATGCGCTGAGCCGCCTGGCGATCCTCCCGCCGACCGGGACGTCGTGGGTCGACATCATCGCCGTGGCACGGGCCGCGCGCGACGCGGCGCGCATGCCGGCGGCGAGCCCGGCACTCGTGCTCCCGCGCCCCGGGGATGCCCGGGGACGCCGCGACGTGCCGCGGGGGGCGTTCGAGACCGGCGTCGCGGTGCTGCTCGGCGGCGAAGGGGGCTCCGCGCACTTGCTCGTCCCGGGCGAGCGCACCTGGCTCGGCGCGGAACGCGAGCGCAGTCCGGTCGCGAGCGCCGGGGCCCCCGCGGCAGGCGAGGACCGTGCGGGAGAGCGGCAGCCGCCGACCCCAAGCGAGGCGGACCTCGCCCTGCGCGGCGCGGTGCTCGCGGCGACGACGGCCCTCGAGGAGTCCGCGACGCCACTCCCCCGACCTCCTGACGCGCGGGAATGGCAGGCGCTCGTGCGGTCATGGGAGGAGGCGCCGTGGCCGGCATCCTCGGGCGCGTCCCCGGATGTCGCGCTGGGGATCCGAGCCGCCCGGATCCTGTCGGCCGTCGACGCCGCACGTGCGCGTCCGCGCGGTCTCACGGCAGCGGACGACGCCCGCGAGCGCTCCGCCCTGGAAGACGTGGACCGCGCGGCGCGCGATGCGATCGAGGTCGCGTTCAGCGCATGTCACGAGGAGGGGCCCGGGCCGCGTTAGGGGGCGGGGCGTGACCCTAGGGTGTGCGCATGGACGGCTCCCTGCTGGTCATCCTCAGCGGCCGTGACCGACCGGGCGTCACCGCGTCACTGTTCGACGCGCTGAGGGCCTTCCCCGTCGCCGTGCTCGACCTGGAGCAGCTGGTGGTGCGCGGGCGACTCGTCCTCGCGGTCCTCCTCGGCCTGCGCGCCGACACCGTCGGCGACGTGCGCGCGGCGGTGCACAGTGCCGCCGCCCAACTGGGGATGGAGGCCGAGACGGTCCCGGGGGCTCCCGAGGAGGCCGAGTCGGGGCGCGGGCGCGTGCACGTCACCGTCCTGGGGTCCCCCCTGCGTCCCGGGGCAGTCGCTGACCTCGCGACCGAGATCGCGCTCCGCGGGGGCAACATCGACCGCATCCGCCGGATCGCGTCGTACCCCGTGACCGCGGTGGTGTTCGAGGGATCCGGGATCGACGTCCTGGAGATGCGGCGCATCCTGTCCGCCCGCGCCCGGGAGATGGGCGTCGACGTGGCGGTCCAGGCCGCGGGCCTCACCCGTCGCGGCCAGCGGCTGGTGGTGATGGACGTCGACTCCACCCTCATCCAGGACGAGGTCATCGACCTCCTCGCCGACCTCGCGGGGGTGGGCCCGCAGGTGTCCGCCATCACCGAGGCCGCCATGCGCGGGGAGATGGACTTCGCCGAGTCGCTGCGCGCCCGGGTGAGCCTGCTCGAGGGACTCCCCGAGTCCGCGCTCGCGGACGTGGCCCGGCGCATCCGGCTCACGCCCGGCGCGCGCACCCTGTGCCGGACTCTCAAGCGCCTGGGCTTCCACGTGTGTCTCGTGTCGGGGGGTTTCACGGACATCATCGACGGCACGGCGCGCGACCTGGGGGTGGATCGCCTGCGCGCGAACTCCCTCGAGGTCGTCGACGGGCACCTGACCGGGCGCCTGGACGGGCCCGTCGTCGACCGTGCCGGCAAGCGACGCGCTCTCGAGGAGTTCGCCGCGGAGTTCGGCGTCCCGCTGTCCCGCACCATCGCCATCGGCGACGGGGCCAACGACCTCGACATGCTGGAGATCGCGGGCCTGGGGGTCGCCTTCAACGCCAAGCCCAGCGTCGAGGCGGCCGCGGATGCCGCGGTGACGGTGCCGTACCTCGACTCCGTGCTGTACCTCCTCGGCGTCACGCGCGAGGAGATCGAGACCGCCGATGCGGCGGACGGGATCGTCGGGAGCGCTAGCCGCGCGGAACCTCCACCCGGCTGAGGCGCGCGCCGCGCGGGAGGTCGGCCCACTCCCCTGTCACCTCGACCACGGCGATGGCGGACGTCGGGAACTTCAACGCGAGGCGGCGCAGCGCCTCGGGGTCGGCGTCGCCGGCGAGGACGATGGCGAGGTCCTCCAGCCCCGGGTTGTGACCGATCACGAGAGCCTTGGAGGCCGACGGGGGAAGGGCGCGCACGACGTCGAGCAGGGTCCGGGCCTCCGCCTCGTAGACACGTGGCTCGACGACAGGCTCCGGCCACGGTTCGCGAGCCTCGTCCGAGACCAGGGCCCACGTCTCACGGGTGCGCCGCGCCGGGGACAGCACGACGGCGTCGATCTCCGGGTGGACCTCGGCGAGCCAGCGTCCCGCCGCGGGGGCGTCGGCCTGGCCTCGTGGCGCGAGCGGACGATCGTGGTCGGCGACGCCGGGCGGATAGGCGGACTTCGCGTGGCGCAGGAGGATGAGCGTGCGCGCCACGTCAGGCTCCCTGGGAGTGGACCCCGCCGTCCACGTGGACGATCTCGCCCGTGGTCGCAGGGAACCAGTCCGACAGGAGCGCCACGCACGCACGCGCCGCCGGTCCGGGATCGTCGAGGTCCCATCCGAGCGGGGCTCGGCCGGACCACACCGCCTCGAACGCGTCGAAGCCGGGGATGCTCTTGGCCGCCATGGTGCGGATGGGGCCGGCCGCGACGAGGTTCACGCGAATGCCGCGGGGACCGAGGTCGCGGGCGAGGTACCGCGCGCAGGACTCCAGGGCCGCCTTGGACACGCCCATCCAGTCGTAGGCCGGCCACGCCACGGTGGCGTCGAAGTCGAGGCCGACCACCGAGCTGCCCCGCTCCATGAGGGGCAGGCAGCCGACGCTCAGGGAGGCCAGCGAGTAGGCGGACACGTGGACGGCGGTGGCGACATCCGGCCACGGCGCGTCGAGGAAGCGCCCGCCCAGGGCTGACTCGGGCGCGAAGCCGATGGAGTGGAGCACGCCGTCGAGACGCGACAGGGGCAGCCTGTCCGCCAGGGTGGCCAGGTCCTCCTCGGACGTGACGTCGAGTTCCACGACGGGCGCCTCATGCGGCAGCCGAGTCGCGGAGCGCTTCGTCAGGGACAGCGCTCGGCCGAAGGACGTCAGAACGACATGCGCCCCCTGCTCCTGGGCGAGGCGCGCGACGTGGAACGCGATCGACTGGTCCGTGAGCACGCCCGTGACCAGGATCGACTTCCCCTCCAGGATGCCCATGTCCCACTCCGTTCTTCGTCGTGTCGGCGCGCCGCTCGTCGGACGCTCAGTGCCCCATCCCCAGGCCGCCGTCGACGGGGATCACCGCACCGGTGACGTAGCCCGCCTGGTCGCCTGCCAGGAAGCAGATGACGTCGGCCACCTCGCGCGCGGACGCCAGCCGCCCCAGGGGCACCTGGGCGAGGATCTCGCGGGTCCGGTCATCGCCGAGGACCGCGGTCATATCGGTGTCCACGAAGCCCGGGGCGACGACGTTGACGGTGATCCCGCGGCCGCCGAGCTCACGCGCGAGCGACCGACCCGCGCCGACCAGGCCGGCCTTGGCTGCCGCGTAGTTGACCTGGCCCGCCGAGCCGAGCGCCCAGACGACACTCGAGACGAGGACGATGCGCCCGGTGCGGGCGCGCACCATGCCCCTGGCGGCTCGCCGCGCGCAGCGCAGCGCTCCCACCAGGTTGGTGTCGAGCACCTCGGTGATGTCCGCGTCGCTCATGCGCAGGACCAGGCCGTCACGGGTGATGCCCGCATTGGCCACGAGGACGCCGACGGGACCGTGATCGGCCTCCACCGAGGAGAAGGCCTCGTCCACGGACGCGGTCGAGGTCACGTCCAGGGCGACCGCGGGCAGGCCCTCGGGCGCGATGCCGGACCGGCATCCCGCGACGGCGGTGAACCCCGCCTCGCGCAGCACGAGGGCCGTCGCGAGGCCGATGCCCCGATTGCCGCCCGTGACGAGCGCCACTGGTCCCATGAGCGCCTCCTCCGGCGATGACCGTAGCGCCTTGCCGAGACCCGGCACCGCTGCGGGCCCGAGCATGGGACGATCCGGGCGTGGCCTGGGGAGAGGTGCGCAGCGGGCGGTCGCTGGACCGCCTGCTGAACTTCAGCGACGCCGTGGTCGCCGTCGCCATCACGCTCCTGGCCCTGCCGCTGGTCGACATCGAGGGCCCGGGCCCGGGCCAGACCATCGGCGATGTCCTCGTCGCCAACTTCGGCCAGATCCAGACGTTCGCCGTGACGTTCGTCGTCGTCGCCATCATGTGGGGCGTCCACAACAAGGTCGTCAATCGCCTGCAGGCCTACGACACGGCCATCTTCTGGCTGTCGATCGTCTGGCTCATGGGCTTCGTCTTCCTCCCCTGGCCCAGCCGCCTCTACGAGGGCACCCGGATAGGGAGCGAAGGCGCGGATGCCGTCGGCGGCCCCGGGGTGCTGTACTGGTCCACGCTGGCGTTGATCAGCCTCATGGGCTGGCTCACCGCGCGGCACATGAACAAGCACCGAGACCTCATCGACCCGGCTCAGCTTCCAGCGTGGGACGTCGCGATGGCCTCGCGCGCGCGATTCCGGGGCGCCGCCTTCCCCATCGTCTTCGTTCTCGCCGCCATAGTCACCTACTTCGTCCCGTGGCTGGGCAACGCGTGCCTGCTCCTCCTCATCCCGATCGGGATCTACCTGCGGTCGCCGCGCGGCGCCGAGGAGCAGGCGATCGCGGCAGCCGCCCCCGTGGACGCGGGGCCGGAGCCGTGAGCGACGAGAGCGACATCGAAACGGCGCTCGCGAGAGCCGTGGAGCTGGGAGCCGAGCATGCCGATGCCCGGGTCGTGCGCACCCGAACGGGAGCCATGGCGGCCCGCGACGCGCGTCTTGAGGCGGCCGCCGAGGATTGGGGCGTCGGCCTCGGCGTGCGCGTCATCGTCGATGGATGCTGGGGCTTCGCGGCCTCGGATCGGGTGACCCCCGACGAGGCCGTGCGGGTGGCGGAGCGGGCGGTGGCCATCGCGCGCCGGAGCCGGCCGCTCACCACGCGCCGCGTGGAGCTGGCCCCCGAGCCGGTCCACGAGGGGCACTGGGAGTCGTCGTACGAACTCGATCCCTTCGACGTGCCGGAGTCCGAGCGCATCGACCTCATCGTCGAACGCAGCGCCCGCCTCCTGGCAGACCCCCGGGTGGCCCATGCGGACGCACGGGCGAACTGGGTGCGCGAGGAGGTTCGCTACGCCGACACCCGGGGCACGACCACGCACCAGACGCGCCGTCGCATCGAGGCCGAGTGGTCCGCGACGGTGGTCGATGCCGCGGCAGGGAGGTTCGAGACCGTGGCGACGACGGCTCCGCCCGTCGCCCGCGGCTGGGAGTACCTCCTCGGCCCGTGTCCCAGCGACGGGGGCGCGCGTCCCTGGGACTGGGACGGCGAACTCGCCCGTCTCCCGGACCTGGTGAGCGAGAAGATCGACGCCCCCGGCATCGAGCCCGGCCGCTACGCGCTCGTCATCGACCCGACGAACCTGTGGCTCACCATCCACGAGTCCATCGGGCACGCCACCGAGCTGGATCGGGCACTGGGATACGAGGCCAACTACGCCGGCACGTCGTTCGCCACCCCCGACCTTCTCGGCACTCTGCGCTACGGCTCCGACCTCATGAACGTGCAGGGGGACCGGCTTGCGGCCCACGGCCTGGCGACGGTCGGCTGGGACGACGAGGGCGTCGCGGCGCAGCGGTGGGATCTCATCCGCGACGGCGTCCTGGTGGGCTATCAGCTCGACCGCGCGATGGCCGCGGAGATGGGCCTTGCCCGGTCCAACGGCTGTGCGTACGCCGACTCCGGACTGCATGTCCCGATCCAGCGGATGCCCAACGTCTCGTTGCTCCCGGATCCCGCGGGGCCCGCCACCGAGGACCTCATCGCATCGGTCGAGGACGGCATCTACATCGTGGGAGACCGCAGCTGGTCGATCGACATGCAGCGGTACAACTTCCAGTTCACCGGCCAGACCTTCCACCGGATCCGTCACGGTCGCCTCGTCGGCCAGGTCCGAGACGTGGTCTACCAGTCACGAACCCCGGACTTCTGGGGATCCCTCGTGGCCCTCGGGGGCCCGCAGACCTACCTGCTCGGCGGCGCCCTGAACTGCGGCAAGGGCCAGCCGGGGCAGGTCGCCTCGGTCTCCCACGGCTGTCCGTCCGCGGTCTTCGAAGGGATCAACATCCTCAATGGCACGCGGGAGGGGACCTCGTGATCGCGTCCCGCGACCTCGCCGATGCTGCCGTGGCGGCCGCCGGCGGCCTGGACGGATGCATCGCGCTGGTGCGCGAGTCCAGCGATGCGAACCTGCGCTGGGCGCGCAACACGCTCACCACCACCGGCGAGTCCCGTGCGCGGGATCTCACCCTGGTGGGCTTCCGCAACGGACCCGCCGGCACGGCGACCGCAACCGTCTCGCTCGGGGCGCCCGAGGTCCACCACCTTCTTGACCTGGTGGGACGGCTGGCCGCGTCGCTCGCCGGCGCTCCGCCCGCCGAGGATGCGTCACCTCTCGTCGCCGGAGGTGACGACGGCGATTGGCCCGATTCGGCCTCGCAGACCGACGGCTCGGTCTTCAGCGCTGCGGTGGTCGACCTCGGTGAGATGTTCGGGTCCGCGATCGCCCGCGATGTGGAGCTCTTCGGCTATGCCGAGCACTCCGTCCATGCCACCTGGCTCGCGAGCAGCACGGGCCTGCGCCGGCATCATGCCCAGCCGCAGGGGCGATTGGAGATCACGGCGAAGTCCCATGCCCGGTCCCGCTCGGCCTGGTGGGGTGCGGCCACGGACACCTTCGACGACATCGACTGGGACGACGCGGAGGGCTCCCTCGCGCAGTCACTCGAATGGCAGGCACGCGTCTGGGATGTCCCCCCGGGTCGGCATCGGGTCCTGCTCACCCCCGGCGCAGTCGGGGACCTCATGGTCGACCTGTGGTGGTCGGCCACCGCCCGCGAGGCGGTCGAGGGGCGAAGCGTGTTCAGTGCGTCAGGGCGCGACGCCGGGCCCGGCCCGGCGGCCACCCGCATCGGTGAGCGACTCAGCCCCCTTCCCCTCACCCTCGCCAGCGACGCGCACGATCCCCTGATCCCGTCCGCGCCGTTCCTTGCCGCGACGACGTCCTCCGACCACGCGTCCGCGTTCGATACCGGCTCCCCGCTGGGGCGCGTCGAGTGGATCGGGGACGGCCGCCTGACGGCGCTCATGGCCGGGCGGCGATTCGCGGAGGAACACGGACTGCCCTTCGTCGCCAGCCCCGACACGATTCGCCTGGACGTGGCCGGCGCACGGGGCGGGCTGGCGGAACTCGTGCGCGGCGTCGATGAGGGTCTCGTCGTCACCTGCCTGTGGTACAACCGCGTCGTCGATCCCCAGACCCTGCTGCTC
>JBJTJS010000052.1:0-2575 GCA_046096085.1 bacterium | reverse complement strand
GGTGCGTGGGCGGAGCCCCACCCCTCTCCGGTGGCTGCCCGCCACCCCCCCCGCCACTCAACGAAGTGGGCTAGGCCCAGAAGACGGCGATGAGCACGTTGACGAGGGTGAGCGCGCCGATGGTGGCCCACAGCGCGACCTGGGGCGGCGTACGACGACGGCCGATGAAGGCCAGCACGGTGATGACGATGACGACGAGAAGCTTGACCGTCAGTTTCGTGACGTTTGCTGTCTCGTCCGGCAGCAGTCCGGCCTCAAGGATGCCCATCATGAGGATGCCCGTGACCAGCTGGGTCAGCGCGCCGTGGAGCATCGCGGGGTTGACGCCCTTGTCCTCGGATCGCATCTGGACCAGGAAGCCCCCGAGCAGGCTGGCGAGGCCGATGAAGTGCAGGACGAGAAGGACGTTGTAGACGAATTCCACGTCTCAACCCTATCGGGGGCACCGGGAAAACCCGCGCAGCGTCGCTGGTTACGCTCCCGGCATGAGCGTCGAGCCTCGGCCCGTTCTCGTCGTCGACTTCGGCGCGCAGTACGCCCAGCTCATCGCCCGTCGGGTCCGTGAGGCCCGGGTGTACTCCGAGATCGTGCCGCACACGATGAGCGTGACGGAGATGCTGGCACGCGATCCTGCCGCGATCGTGCTGTCCGGCGGCCCCGCGAGCGTGTACGCCGAGGGCGCGCCGGCGGTCGACCCGGAGCTCTTCGCGGCGGGCGTTCCCGTCTTCGGCATCTGCTACGGCTTCCAGGCAATGGCCCAGGCGCTGGGCGGGACCGTCGAGCACACCGGGCTGAGCGAGTTCGGCGGGACTCCCCTCGACGTGACCGAACCCGGATCGCGGCTCTTCGCCGGCACCCCCGCCCGCCAGTCGGTCTGGATGTCGCATGGCGACTCAGTGACCTCGGCACCGGCCGGCTTCGAGGACAGTGCGCGCACCGACGGTGCCCCCGTGGCCGCGATGGAGGACGCCGCGCGACGCCTCGCCGGGGTGCAGTACCACCCCGAGGTACTCCACTCCGAGCACGGCCAGCGGGTGCTGGAGAACTTCCTGAACCGGATCGCCGGGTGCCCCCAGGACTGGACGACGGAAGGCGTGATCGAGGAGCAGGTACGCCGGATCCGCGAGCAGGTGGGCGATGGCCAGGTGATCTGCGGGCTGTCGGGGGGCGTGGACTCCGCGGTGGCCGCGGCCCTGGTGCAGCGCGCCGGCGGCGACCAGCTGACGTGCGTGTTCGTCGATCACGGCCTGCTGCGCGCGGGAGAGGCCGAGCAGGTCGAGCGCGACTTCGTGGCGGCGACCGGCGTACGGCTGGTTGTCGTCGACGCGCAGAAGCGATTCCTCGATGCCCTCGCCGGTGTCGACGACCCCGAGACCAAGCGCAAGATCATCGGCCGCGAGTTCATCCGCGTGTTCGAGGACGCCGCCCGCGAGATCGTCGCCCAGGCCGGCGCCGAGGGACGATCGATCGACTTCCTCGTCCAGGGGACGCTGTACCCCGACGTCGTGGAGTCCGGAGGCGGCACCGGCACGGCCAACATCCAGAGCCACCACAACGTCGGCGGGCTCCCTGACGACCTCGCCTTCACCCTCGTCGAGCCACTGCGGACCCTGTTCAAGGACGAGGTCCGGCACGTGGGTCTCGAGTTGGGACTCCCACCGGAGATCGTGTGGCGGCATCCCTTCCCCGGCCCGGGCCTGGCCATCCGCATCGTCGGGGCCGTGGACGAGGACCGGCTGCGCATCCTGCGTGCCGCCGACGCGATCGCCCGCGAGGAGCTCACGGCATCGGGGCTCGACCGGGAGGTGTGGCAGTTCCCGGTCGTGCTCCTCGCCGATGTCCGGTCGGTGGGAGTGCAGGGCGACGGCCGGACCTACGGCCACCCCATCGTGCTCCGGCCGGTGTCGAGCGAGGACGCGATGACCGCGGACTGGTCGAGGCTGCCGTACGACGTCATCGCGCGGATCTCGACGCGGATCACCAACGAGGTGCGAGACGTGAACCGGGTGGTGCTTGACGTGACGAGCAAGCCCCCGGGGACCATCGAGTGGGAGTAGCCGGGCAGAACCAACCCCTGCATTCGCCGCCCACCTGCCGCGTTTTTGGCCCCGAAAACGCGGCTGGTGGGCGGCTAGCGCAGGGGTCGGCCTAGGCCAGGTACGCCCACACCGCCAGGGACGCCGTGGCCACGGCGATGACGGTGAGTGTGAGCACGCCGATGATGAATGCCGCGATCGCCATGCCGCGGCCCCCGCGTGTGGCGACCGCGCCGGGGGGCGCATCCAGTCCGCGTGCAGCCTCCCGCATGCCGACCCGCCCGAGGATCACGGCGAGCACGCTGCCAATGAGGGGGAGCAGCCCGATCAGGCCCAGGATCGCGAATACGAGGGCCGCGATGGCGCTGGCGTTCCGCCGGCTGGTGGGCAGGGGAGGCGCAGGCTCCTCAGTCGCGGGTGAGGGCTCTTCCGTCGCAGGCGCAGGCTCTGCAGTCTCCGGGGAGTCCTCCGCGGTCGCGTGTGAGAGCTCCTCCGTCGAAGGTGCGTCGAGCTCGGCGGCGGGTGAGCGCGCCGCAGTC
>JBJTJS010000051.1:0-3791 GCA_046096085.1 bacterium | reverse complement strand
ATCCTCGGGCTGGTCCTCCCCTGCTTCTGGCTCTTCCCCGCCCCCCAGGTCATCGCCATCATCCTCGGCCACATCTCGGTGTCGCAGACGCGCGCGTTCGGGACCGGCGGCCGCGGCATGGGCACCACCGGCCTGATCCTCGGCTACCTCGGCCTCGCGCTGGCGCTCGGCTGCCTCGCCGCCCTCCTCGTGGGGGCGCTCACCTCCCCGTCCCTTCCCTCCTGAGCCCGCGATGACCCGCCGGGGCCTGACGCTGTTCATCGCCCTGTCCATCATCTGGGGAACGCCGTACCTGTTCATCCGCGTCGCCGTGGAGTCGGTCGAGCCCTCCGTCATGGCCTTCCTCCGCGTGGCCCTGGCCGCCCTGCTCCTCGTGCCCGTCGCCCTGGCCCGCGGGCAGTTCCGCGGGATACGCCGTGCCCTGCCCTGGATCGCCGTCTTCGCCGTGTGCGAGATCACCGGGCCGTTCCTCCTGCTGGGCTACGCCGAGACGCAGCTCACCAGCTCCACGACGGCCCTGCTCATCGCCGCGGTGCCGATCGTCGCGGCCGTCATGGCGCGAGCGCTCGGACTCGACCCCCGCCTGGGCCGGGTGCGCATCCTCGGCCTCGCCGTCGGCCTCTGCGGCGTCGCCGTGCTCGTCGGGCTCGACATCCCGCGCGACCAGCTCTGGGCCGTCGGCGCAGCCGCCCTCACGGTGGTGGGGTACGCGACGGGACCCATGATCATCTCGACGCGGCTCTCCGATACTCCCGCCCTGGCGGTGATCTCCCTCGCCCTGGGCCTCAATGCCCTCATCTACGCGCCCCTGGCGTGGGTCCAGCGCCCGACCACGCCGGTCCCGGCCTCCGCCTGGTGGAGCATCGTCGCGCTCGGCGTGCTCTGCACCGCCATCGCCTTCCTCATCTTCTTCGCCCTGGTCGCGGAGGTGGGCCCGTCGCGGATGACCGTGATCACGTTCCTCAATCCGGCCGTCGCCGTGCTCCTCGGGGTCATCGTGCTGTCCGAGCCCATCACCCTCGGACTCGTCCTCGGGTTCCCGCTGGTGCTCCTCGGGTCGTATCTCGCCACCCGACCGGAGCGCAATCCCGCCGCTGCCCTCGAGGACACGCCCCACGCCTAGTCCGTGCCTAGCCGGGAGCGGGACTCCCCTGCTGCTCCAGGCGCGCATGCACGCTCCGCGCCACGAGGTGGTCGGCGAAGAAGGAAGCGAAGGGAATCGTTCCGGCCAGGGCCACCGCCACCGTGCGCACGACGCTGTAGCGCATGCGGAAGCTGATGTCGAGGGCCGTCGCGACGTACAGGATGTAGAGCCACCCGTGCGCCTGCCAGCCGATCGCGTACACCGCCGCGAGGATCCCCTCGTCGGTCAGGGAGAAGACGTACTTTAGCGGCAGGAAGATCACCGACATGACGGCGAGCAGGATGCCGGTCACCCAGGCCATGATGCGGTAGCGCAGGAGCGCGCCGGAGAGGCCCTTCATTCCTCCAACCTATCCGCAGGCTCGCCGTCCGCTACCCGGTCGCGCCTCAGCCAGAGCCACCACATCACCCACACGAAGCCCGCGAAGACGAACCACTGCAGGGTGTAGGCGGCGTTCTGCAGCGGGAAGGGGACCTCGCCGCGAGGAACCGTGGGCGGCACCGGCTCCGGGGCGGGGCTCGTCGCCGGCTGCTGCGACTGCAGGACGACCAGTCCGGGGAGGACCGGCGTCCCCCAGGCCTCCTCGAGTGCGCCACGGGCGATCGCCACGAGCTGCCCGTCCGCGCGGCGCGGCAGGTCGCCGTAGAACCCCTCGAAGCCCTGGAGCACGCCCTCGACGCGCACCGGCCCGGCGGGGGCCTCCAGCCCGGGGCTGTCCGGGGACTCCAGCCAGCCGCGGACCACGGCGAGGGTGCCGGCCTCGGTGGCCAGCGGAGCCACCACCCAGACGCCCGCGCGATCCCCGAGACCGCGCTGGGCCACGACGAGTTGGTCCGCGTCCGCGTAGGCCCCCTCGGCGATGACCGTGCGCCCGATCGACGTCGCGGGGAGCTCGCCGTCGACGAGCACCTCGACCAGCGGGATCGGCGCGCTCGCGGCGGCCCGCTCGGCCTCCAGGACGTCCGAGGCGCGACCCCACTGCCACATCGCGAGGAGCACGCAGGCGATCGATGCCGCGATCGCCACCAGCGTCAGTGCGACGACACGTCCGGAGAGGCGCTGGGTCACGACCCCTTCTCGGCCTGCTCGGTGCCCTCCTCGCCGCGCTCGATCGCCTCGTCGGTGAGCCGCTCGTCCTCTGCCCGCTCGTCGTCACCGGGCCCGTTCGGAAGGTTCGGGTCCACCTTGCGCATCTGCTTGCGCATCGACAGGTAGAGCAGCGCGACGGCGACGATGAGGAAGACGAACGACGCCATGGCCAGCAGGCCCGGCGTGACGCGGTTGGGATCGATGGGCGGCTCCTCGGGCAGGGGGCTCGGATCGACGGCCCAGGGCAGGCCGACCAGCCACTGGACGCCGCTCACGAGTCCCATGATGCCCCCCGCAGCCCCGCGAAGAGGTCGTCCTCCGGCAGGTCGGTCGGAACGTGCGAGATCGCGAGGTGGAAGTCCTCCGTCGGCCACAGGTCCCGCTGCATCTCCAGGGGGACCGCGAACCACAGGCCTTCCGGATCGACCTGGGTGCGATGCGCGCGCAGGGCGTCGTCCCGCACCGGGAAGTAGTCGTCGACGCGCACCCGCGTGGTGACGCGGTCCTCCTCGCCCTCGTCCCAGTCCTCGAGCCAGTCGGCGTACGGCGACTCCATGCCGGCGGCGACGAGGGCCTCGTGGAACCTCAGCACCCTTCCGCGGGTGAAGGCCATGTTGTAGTAGAGCTTCGCCGGCTGCCACGGCTCCCCGGTGCCGGGATAGGCGCCCGCGTCACCGGACTTCGTGAAGGCCTCCATGGCGACCTCGTGGCAGCGGATGTGGTCCGGATGCGGGTAGCCGCCGTTCTCGTCGTACGTGGTCATCACGTGCGGGCGGAAGGCGCGGACGAGTTCCACCAGCGGCCGGGAGGCGACCTCGAGCGGCAGCGCGGCGAAGCAGCCGTCGGGCAGGGGCGGACGCGGGTCGCCCTCCGGGTAGCCGGAGTCCTCGAACCCGAGCCACTCGTGGCGCACGCCGAGGATCCGGGCCGCCTCGGCCATCTCGCGGCGGCGAACCTCGGCCAGGCCGATCGCGTCGACCTCGGCCTGCGCGCCCGCGTGCAGGACGTCGCCTCGCTCCCCGCCGGTGCATGTGACGACCATCCCGTCGACGCCCTCGTTGCCGTAGTGCGCCGTGGTGGCAGCGCCCTTGCTCGACTCGTCGTCGGGATGGGCGTGCACGGCCATGAGGCGGAGGGGGGAGGTCACGCCCACTAGTCTCGCAATCGTCAGCGTTCCCGGCGAGCGGAGGTGCCATGGGCAGCCCCCTGCGCAGCCGCGACCTCACCCCGTCGATGCGCGAGCGCTACGGCCTGGACCGGCGCAACCCCTGGCCGGTGATCCTGGGAGTCGCCTTCGCCGCGGTCTTCACGGCGGCGCTGGCCTTCGTCGCCTACAACATCCTCTCGCCCGCGCTGCACCCCAAGCTGCTCGCCTGGAACGTCGTCGGCCCCGACCGGGTCGACGTCACCTTCGAGGTGCGCCGGTCGGCATCGGCGGACGTGTACTGCGTGATCCGCGCCCAGGACGAGACGCGCGCCGACCTCGGGTACGCGGTGGTGCCCCTCCCCCGCGGGACGACGTACGTCCAGGAGACCTACTCCCTGCACACGCTGGCCC
>JBJTJS010000050.1:0-17916 GCA_046096085.1 bacterium | reverse complement strand
GAAATACGACAGCATCCTCGGTCGGGCAGGGGTACCGATCTCCTCGGGTGACGGGCAGATCACCGTCGATGGGTCCGTCGTCAAAGTCACCGCGGAAAAGGAGCCGTCGGCTCTCCCATGGGGCGCGCTGGGCGTTGACATCGTCATCGAGTCGACCGGCTTCTTCACGGACGCCGAGGGGGCCCGCGGCCACATCGAGGCGGGCGCGCGCAAGGTCATCATCTCCGCGCCCGCGAAGAACGAGGACATCACCATCGTCATGGGGGTCAACGAGGGCGACTACGACCCGGCGACCCAGAACATCATCTCGAATGCGTCGTGCACCCCGAACTGCCTCGCGCCCATGGCGAAGGTCCTCGACAACTCCTTCGGCATCGAGCGCGGCATGATGACGACGATCCACGCCTACACCAACGACCAGAGAATCCTGGACTTCCCGCACTCCGACCTTCGTCGGGCCCGTGCGGCGGCTCTCAACATGATCCCCACGACCACGGGCGCCGCCAAGGCGATCGGGCTGGTGCTCCCGCAGCTGAAGGGCCGCCTGGACGGCTACGCGATGCGCGTGCCCACGCCCACGGGCTCGGCCACCGACCTCACCGTCGAGCTGTCGAGGCCGGCCACGAAGGAGGAGATCAACACGACGATGAAGGTCGCCTCCGAGGGCGCCCTCGCCGGGATCCTCCGCTACACGGAGGACCCCATCGTCTCCACCGACATCGTGACCGACCCGTCCTCGGTGATCTTCGACGCCGGCATGACCAACTCCATGGGTACGATGGTCAAGGTGCTCGGCTGGTACGACAACGAGTGGGGCTACTCGAACCGTCTCATCGATCTCACGCAGTACGTCGGCGAGCGCCTGTGATCCGATCTCTCGAGGCCCTGCCCGTGGAGGGGAGGGTCGTGCTGGTGCGCTCGGACCTGAATGTCCCGCTGCGCACCCTGCCGGACGGGACCGTCGCCATCTCCGATGACGGGCGCGTGCGCGCCAGCGTCCCCACTCTGGAGGCCCTGGCTTCCCGCGGCGCCCGCGTCGTGGTGCTCGCGCACCTCGGGCGGCCCCGGGGCCAGGCGGTGCCGGCGCTGTCCCTCGAGCCGGTGGCCGCGCGCCTGGCGGAGCTCCTCGGGCGTCCCGTGCGCTTCGTGCCCGCGGTGACGGGCCCCGCGGTGGCGGAAGCGATCGCAGGGATGGGCGACGGGGACGTGGTCCTCCTCGAGAACGTGCGCTTCGACCCACGCGAGACCAGCAAGGACGATGCCGAGCGCGACGCACTGGCGGCCGAGTGGGCGTCGATGGCGAGCGCGTACGTCAGCGACGGGTTCGGCGTGGTCCACCGCGAGCAGGCGTCCGTGACGGACGTCGCCCGACGGCTTCCCCGCGCCGAGGGCCTGCTGGTGGCGCAGGAGCGCTCGAGTTTCGACCGGGTGCTCCACGATCCGGCGCGACCGTACGTCGTGGTCATGGGCGGGTCGAAGGTCTCCGACAAGCTGGCCGTCATCGGGAGCCTGCTCGCCAGCGTGGACCGGGTCCTGGTGGGCGGGGGCATGGCGTTCACGTTCCTTCGGGCACTGGGCCACCCCGTCGGCGACTCCCTGCTCGAGGAGGACATGGTGGACTCCGTGCGAGCACTGCTGTCCGACGCCGCTGCCCGCGGCGTGGCCATCGTGCTCCCGGTCGATGTCGTGATCGCCCGCGACATCGCCGAGGATGCCGAGACGCGCACGGTGGCGGCCGACGCCATCCCGGACGGATGGAAGGGCCTCGACATCGGCCCGCGCACGGTCGAGCTCTTCGCCCAGGTCCTCTCCGACGCCCGCACCGTGGTGTGGAACGGGCCCATGGGGGTCTTCGAGATGGCACCCTTCGCCGCAGGCACGCTCGGGGTCGCGCGAGGTGTCGCCGCCTCTGCGGCCTTCACGGTCGTGGGAGGCGGCGAATCCGCAGCCGCGATCCGCCAGCTCGGGCTCGACGAAGCGGCATTCGGCCACATCTCGACGGGGGGCGGGGCCAGCCTCGAGCTCCTCGAGGGACGCACGCTGCCCGGCCTCGCCGCCCTGGAGGAGGACTGATGCCCGACGCACGGAAGCCGCTCATGGCGGGCAACTGGAAGATGAACCTCAATCACTTCGAGGCGATAGCCCTGGTGCAAAGACTCGCATTCGCGCTCAACGCAGACGACTTCGATGCCGTCGACGTGGCGGTGCTCCCGCCGTTCACGGACCTGCGGTCGGTGCAGACGCTCGTCGACGGCGACGGCTACCGCATCTCGTATGGCGCCCAGGACATCTCGGCCCATGATGCCGGGGCCTACACGGGCGAGGTCTCCGGTGCGATGCTGAGCAAACTCGGCTGCTCCTACGTGATCGCAGGACACAGCGAGAGGCGCCAGCGGCATGACGAGGACGACGCGACCGTGGCCGCGAAGGCCCGCGCGACGCTGAGGTACGCCATGACGCCGATCGTGTGCGTGGGCGAGGGCCTCGACGTGCGCGAGGCAGGGCAGCAGGTGCCCTACAGCGTGTCCCAGCTCGCGGGAAGCCTCGAGGGCCTGGACTCCGACCAGGTCGGCCGCTCGGTGATCGCCTACGAGCCGGTGTGGGCGATCGGCACCGGCCACGTGGCGACGCCCGCCGATGCCCAGGAGGTGTGCGCAGCCCTTCGCGAGTGGGTGGCCGGCGCCCACGGGGCCGACGCCGCGTCCAGCGTCCGGATCCTCTACGGCGGGTCGGTGAAGGCCTCCAACGTGTCGGCGATCATGGCGGAGCCGGATGTCGACGGGGCCCTCGTCGGAGGGGCGAGCCTCGATCCCGACGAGTTCGTGAGCATCGTGCGGTACCGGCTCCACCCCGATCCCGAGGAGCCCTGAGCGATGTCCCCGAGCCGGGGCAGGGAGTCTCGCGAGGCCTCGCGTGGTACCGTCGGGCGACGCGTTGACCGGTCGCCGCGCGACCCCGCCCGAGAGGCTCCGACTGCATGATCACGGCACTCATCGTCGCGCTGTCGGTGCTGCTCGTGATCACCAGCGTCCTGCTCGTCGTGCTCATCCTCCTCCACCGGGGGAAGGGCGGCGGACTCTCCGACCTCTTCGGCGGTGGGGTCTCCTCGTCCATCGGCGGGTCCTCGGTCGCCGAGAAGAACCTCGACCGGCTCACCATCGGTATCGGGCTCATCTGGTCGGCGTGCATCATCGCCGTGGGGCTGCTCGTGCGCACGGGCTCGTGACTCCCTGTGCTGCGCCATCATCACGTCGTGACCGGAACCGCCGCGTCATGGGGACACTAGGAGGGGTGCGTGGCCGGAGGTAGCGCAATACGGGGCAGCCGCGTGGGAGCGGGCCCGATGGGAGAGGCGGAGCGCGGCGAGACCGCCCCGCGCGTCTACGTGTCCTTCTGGTGCGCGCGCGGCCACGAGACCACGCCGAGCTTCGCGGCGGACGCGCCCATCCCGGACAGCTGGGACTGCCCGCGCTGCGGTTGGCCGGCGAGCCAGGACGAGGAGGCGCCCCCCGCGCCCCCCAAGATCGAGCCCTACAAGACGCACCTGGCATACGTGAAGGAACGGCGCAGCGACTCCGACGGGGCCGCCATCCTCGACGAGGCGCTGAGCAAGATCCGCCGGGGCTAGTCAGCCCTCCGCGATCGGCCCCAGGCGCGCCCCCGCGGCGGCATCGAGCCAGAAGATGGTGCGGTCCTGGCCCCGCGCCCCGGCGGCCGGCACATCGAAGGGGCTCGTTCCCGGCGATGCCGCAGCGGCCATCGCTGCGGCCTTCCCCTCGCCGGCGGCGATGAGCCACACCTCCCGCGCGGCGCGCAGGGACGGGAAGCTGAGGCTGATCCGCGTCGGCGGCGGCTTGGGGGAGTCCAGGACGGCGACCACGGGAGCCGCTTCGTGGACTCCCGGCAGGCCGGGGAAGAGCGACGCCACGTGCCCCTCCGGCCCCACGCCGAGCATGAGGACGTCGAAGGCCGGCACGGGCGAGCCGGGTGCTGCCGCGGCGGCGAGGTCGGCGGCGTACGAGGCGGCGGCCGCGGCGGGCCCCGGCGCATCGTCGGTGCTCGGCATGGGGTGCACCCGTGCCGGGTCTAGGGGGAGCCGATCGAGGAACGCTGTCCGCGCGCCGGACTCATTGCGCTCGGCGTCCCCCGAGGGGACGAAGCGCTCATCCCCCCACCACACCTCGACCGCCGACCAGTCGACGGCCGCGCTCCCGGGCGCGTCCGGAACTGCGGCGAGGGTCGCGGTGCCGATGCCGCCGCCCGTGAGCACCACGTGCGCGATGCCGCGCTCGGCCTGGGCGGCCACGATGCGCTCCACCAGGGCCTCGGCCACGGCCGCGGCGAGGGAGTCCGCGTCCGGGCTCATGCGGATCTCAGGCTCGGTCATGGCGCTCCCGTCCTCCTCAGGGTCTCGCCGTACACCTCATCAGGGTCGAGTCGGCGCAGTTCCTCGCTCAGCAGCTCCGGCAGCGTCCGACGCGGCAGCGCGATGGGGGAGTCCGGGAGGCCGGGTCGCGAGAGCATGGCGACGGCTCCGTCGGGACGGCTGATCCCGACGTCGCCGCGCGGACCTCGCAGGATGACCTCCGTGATGCCCGGCCCGGGCCCTGCGTCCAGTCCGACCGGGACGTCGAGGCACATCTCCAGCCAGGCGCGCAGGAGGATCGCCGACGCATTGTCCGGCTCGGACGTCACGGTCCCGGACGTGACGGGGAGCTCGTCGTAGTCGAGGAGGGACGCGAGGGCACTGCGCCATGAGGTGAGCCGCGCCCACGCGAGGTCGGTGTCCCCGGGCACGTAGCCGGCGCGGCGCTCCGCCAGGGCTGCGACCACGTCCGGGGAGGTCGCGACGTCGGTGATGCGGCGCTGGGCATGGCGCCCGATCGGGTCGTCGGCCAGCACGGGCGGGGCGTCCGCGGGCCACCACGCGATGACGGGCGTGTCGGGCAGGAGCAGGGGGATCACCAGCGAGCTTGCGTGTTCGGAGCGATTGCCCCGCAGTCGCACGATGGCCACCTCGCCGGGTCCGTCGTCCCCGCCGACCATCACCTGGGCATCGATCTGGTCGGGGCCGCGGCCCGGGCGGGGGATGAGCGTGAGGATCCGCATCGGGTGCTGCCGTGCCGACTGCACCGCGGCTTCGGTCGCGTCCGAGGCGTACTCCTCGTCGGTGAGGATGAGCAGCGTCATCACCATGCCGGTCGCGGGCGACCCCATGCGATGGCGCTCCTGGTCGATGGCGTGCGCGATGGCTCCGCCGCTGGTGTCCTCGAGCCTGATCACGGCCGCCGCCATTCCCGGCCGTCGCGCGCGATCATGTCGTACGCCGACGCCGGCCCCCAGCCTCCCGATGCGTACTGCTCAGGCGCTCCCGAGGCGGCCCAGCGGTCCAGGATCGGATCGAGGATGCGCCAGCTGAGCTCCACCTCGGCGGATCGGGGGAAGAGCGGGGGCTCGCCGAGCAGGACATCGAGGATCAGCTTCTCGTAGGCCTCCGGGCTGGTGTCCACGAAGGAGTCCCCGTACTGGAAGTCCATCGACACGTCACGGACCTCGAGGGTGGGTGTTCCGGGCACCTTGGACCCGAAGCGGACGGTGATGCCCTCGTCGGGCTGGATGCGGAACACCAGGGCGTTGTCGGACAGCTCCTCGACCGCGTAGTCGCTGAACGGCAGGTGGGGTGCGCGCTTGAACACGACGGCGACTTCCGTGACGCGCCGTCCCAGGCGCTTTCCGGTGCGCAGGTAGAAGGGGACCCCGGCCCACCGGCGGTTGTCGAGGGTCAGCCGGATGGCGGCGAAGGTCTCCGTCGTCGAGTCGGGCGGGATCCCGTCCTCCTGCAGGAATCCCGCGACGGGGACGCCCCCCTGCCAGCCCGCGGCATACTGCCCGCGCGCCGTGTGCAGATCGACGTCGCCAGGGAGGCGCACGGCGCAGAGCACCTTCTCCTTCTCCACGCGGACCTGCTGCGCATCGAAGCTGAGAGGCTCCTCCATGGCGGTGAGGGCCATCAGCTGGAGCAGGTGGTTCTGGATGACGTCGCGCGCGGCGCCGATGCCGTCGTAGTAGCCGGCTCGCCCACCGATGCCGATGTCCTCGGCCTGCGTGATCTGGACATTGTCGACGAAGTTGCCGTTCCAGATGGGCTCGAACATCGTGTTGGCGAACCTCACCGCGAGGATGTTCTGGACGGTCTCCTTGCCCAGGTAGTGATCGATGCGGAAGATCTCGTCGGGTCGGAACGCCGACTCCAGGATTCGGTCGAGCTCCCGGGCGCTGGAGAGATCGTGGCCGAAGGGCTTCTCCACGACCACGCGGCGCCACTCACCGGGCTGGGGCTCCGACAGTCCCGACTCCTTGAGGTGGGTGACGACGACGGGGAAGAGTCCCGGCGGGATGGACAGGTAGAACACGTGGTTGCCCATCGTCCCGCGCAGTCGGTCGAGCTCCTCGACGACGCCGCGGAGCTCGACGTACGAGGCGGGGTCCGCGAGGTCGCCCTCGACGAAGCGGATGCCTTCGGAGAGCTGCCGCCACACGTCCTCGTGGAAGGGGGTGCGGGCATGCTCGCGCACCGCGTCGTGCACCTCCGCGGCGAAGTCCTCGTCGTCCCACTGCCGGCGAGCGAACCCGACGAGCGCGAAGCCCGGCGGCAGGAATCCGCGATTCGCCAGGTCGTAGATCGCCGGCATGATCTTCTTGCGGGCGAGATCCCCGGTGACCCCGAACAGGACGATGCCGCACGGGCCTGCGACCTTGGGCAGTCGCCGGTCCCTCGGATCCCGGAGGGGATTGGTCATGGGTTCCCGGCCTACGCCTCGCGGGCGGCGTCGAGGGCGGACTGCACGGTGTCGAGCAACTCGCGCCACGAGGCCTCGAACTTGTCGACCCCCTCGCGCTCGAGTTCGTCGCACACCTGCGTTTCGCTGATGCCCAGGGCCTCGAGCGCCACCCACACGGCGCGCGACTCCGCCTGGGTGCCCGTCACGGTGTCCCCGCGGAAGCCGCCCATCTCGGCGCAGGCGCGGAGCGTGGCCTCGGGCATGGTGTTCACGCACCCGCTCACGACAAGCCCCATGACGTAGAGGTTCGCGGGCAGGGCCGGATCCTTGACGCCCGTCGAGGCCCACAGCGGACGCTGCGGATGGGCCCCCAGCGCGGCCAGGCGCCCCCAGCGCTCGGAGTTCATCGCGGCCTCGTAGACGCCCCAGGCGAGGCGGGCGCTGGCGAGCCCGGCCTGCCCGCGCAGCGCGAGCGCCTCGTCGGACCCGACCTTCTCCAGCCGGGCATCGACCGCGGTGTCCATCCGGCTGACGAAGAAGGACGCCACCGATTCCAGCGTCGACAGGTCGTGGCCGTTGCGGTGGGCGAGCTCGAGCCCGGACATCCAGGCGTCGAGCACCTCCCCGTAGCGCTCGATGCTGAAGATGAGGGTGACGTTCACGCAGATGCCCGAGCCCAGGACCTCGGTGATCGCCGGCAGTCCCTCGCGCGTGGCCGGGATCTTGATGAGCACGTTGCCGCGGTCCACCATGCCGTGGAGGAGTCGCGCCTGAAGGACGGTCTGGGCGGTCTCGCGTGCGAGCCGCGGATCGACCTCGATGGACACGCGGCCATCGACGCCGTCGCTCTCGCGCCACAGCGGACCGAGGACGTCGCAGGCGTCGCGCACGTCGGTGGTCGTGAGCGCCCGCACCGCCTGATCGACGTCGGCTCCTGCCGCGGCAAGCTCCTGGATCTGGTCGCCGTACGCGGACGACGCCCCCGACAGGGCCTTGGCGAAGATCGTGGGGTTCGTGGTGACGCCCCGGACGTCGTCGTCGGAGATCAGTGCGGCGAGGTCGCCGGACTCGATCCGGTGACGATCCAGGTCGTCGAGCCAGATGGACACGCCGGCGGCGGTCAGCTCTGCGAGGGGCTGGGGAACGGTCATGACGTGCCTCCCTGGGAAAGACAGGCGCGCGCCGCGGCGGCGACGGCCTCAGCGGTGATACCGAACTCACGGAGCAGGTAGTTGCCGTCCGCGCTGGCGCCGAAGTGGTCGATGCCGACCACGGCCCCGCTCGATCCGACGAGGCGCCACCAGCCGAATGTCGCGCCAGCCTCGACGGAGACGCGAGCGGTGACGTCCGGTGGCAGGACACTGTCGCGATAGTCCTGGTCCTGGTCGGCGAACCACTCCAGGCAGGGCGCGGACACGACGCGCGTGGGAATGCCCTCCCCTTCGAGGATGTCCCGCGCGGCGAGAGCCACGCTGACCTCCGAGCCGGTGGCCATGAGAAGGGCACGGGGCTTCCCGGAGGCGGCATCGGCCAGGGTGTAGGCGCCGCGCGCGGTGCCGTCCGCCGCCCCCGCCGCACCGCGGTCGATCACCGGAAGTCCCTGGCGGGTGAGAATGATCCCCGCGGGGGTCGCACGCCGGAGGATCTCCAGCCAGGCCTGCGCGGTCTCGTTGCCGTCCGCGGGGCGGACGACCGCCAGCCCGGGGATGGCGCGCAGCGCCCACAGGTGCTCGATGGGCTGATGGGTGGGGCCGTCCTCGCCCAGGCCCACGGAGTCGTGGGTCCACACGTAGGTCACCGACGTCTGCATGAGGGCCGCCAGGCGCACGGCGCCGCGCATGTAGTCGCTGAACACGAGGAAGGTGCCGCCGAACGGCCGGGTGAGGCCCTCCAGAGCGATGCCGTTGAGGATGGCGCCGAGAGCATGCTCGCGGATGCCGAAGTGCAGGATGCGACCGTACGGCGACGAGTCGGGCATGCCCGAGCCCGCCGGGAGGAAGGACAGCCCGCCCTCGATCGTCGTGTTGTTGCTCTCCGCGAGGTCGGCCGAACCCCCCCAGAACTCCGGCATCACCCCGGCGATCGCGTTGATGACGCGACCGGAGGCGGCGCGGGTCGCGATCGACGTTCCGGCCTCGAACACCGGGAGGCTTGCCTCCAGGCCTTCCGGGAGCTGGCGGGCCATGAGTCGATCGAGGAGCGCCGCCCGCTCGGGATTGCCCGATCGCCATTCCTGATAGCGGGCATCCCAGTCGTGGTGCAACTGCGAGCCTCGCTGCGCGACCTTGCGCGCATGACGCAGGACCTCCTCGTCGACCTGGAAGTCCTGCGACGGATCGAGTCCGAGGACCACCTTCGTGGCCGCCACCTCGTCGGCGCCGAGCGCTGCTCCGTGGGCCTTGCCGGTGTTCCGGGCGTGGGGCGCGGGCCAGGCGATGACGGTGCGCATGGCGATGAAGGTGGGCCGGGACTGCTGGCGGCGCGCGGCATCCATCGCCTCGGCCAGAGCCACGATGTCGATGTCGCCGTCGGGCGTCATCCCGACGTGCCGGACGTCCCAGCCGTAGGCGGCGTACCGGGCCATGACGTCCTCGTGGAACGCGACGCCGGTGTCACCCTCGATCGAGATGTGGTTGTCGTCCCAGATCACGGTGAGGTTGTTGAGCCTCTGCAGCCCGGCGAGCGACGAGGCCTCGGACGAGATGCCCTCCTCGAGGTCGCCGTCGGAGGCGAAGACCCACACGTGATGGTCGAACGGGCTGTAGCCCCACGGCGCATCCGGGTCGAGCAACCCGCGCTGATAGCGGCTCGCCATCGCCATCCCGACCGCCGTGGAGATGCCCTGGCCCAGCGGGCCGGTGGTGGTCTCCACCCCGGGGGTGTGGCCGTGCTCGGGGTGGCCCGGGGTCAGGCTGCCCGCCTTGCGGAAGCTCTCGAGGTCGGACAGCTCGAGGCCGTACCCGGAGAGGAAGAGCTGGATGTAGAGGGTGAGGGAGGAGTGGCCGCACGAGAGGACGAAGCGGTCGCGACCGAGCCATTGCGGGTCGGCAGGGTCGTGGCGGAGGAACCGCTGGAACAGCAGGTAGGCGGCCGGGGCGAGCGCCATGGCCGTGCCCGGGTGGCCATTGCCGGCCCGCTGGACGGCATCCATGGCCAGGCCGCGGGCCGTGGTGACCGCGCGCTGGTCGAGTTCGGTCCACGGGCTGCCCGTCATGCCGGGCACCGTGGGCGGCGGGTCGAGCGACGGCGAGGGGGGAGTGGAGGAGGTCACGTGTGGAGCCTAGCGAGGCCGGCGGCCGAGGGGTGCCGCCATGGCTAGACTCGTCGAAGCACGTTCACGGGGTCGTCACTCACGAGCCATGGGAGCCGGGCATGTCGAGCACGGAGGAGTCAGCGCGCCCCGCCTCCGTGCCCTCGGACGCGGTCGTGCCGGCCACCTTCGGCGCCGTGGTGGCGGCGTACGTCTCCGTGACGAAGCCGCGCATCATCGAGCTCCTCCTCGTCACCACGGTGCCCACGATGATCCTGGCCGCGGGCGGCTGGCCGCCCCTCGGTGTCGCCATCGCCGTGGTGGTCGGCGGCACCCTGGCGGCGGCCGGGGCGAACACGTACAACAGCGTCTGCGACCGCGATATCGACTCGGTGATGGCGCGGACCCAGCACCGGCCGGTGCCTTCGGGCCGGGTGGGGGTGAGGGCGGGACTCGCCTGGGCCACGGTGCTGTCGGTCGCCAGCGTGCTCGTTCTCGCGGTCTTCGCGAATCCCCTGTCCGCCGCTCTCGCCGTCGCGGCGATCGCCTTCTACGTCCTCGGGTACACCATGGTGCTGAAGAGGCGCACCCCGCAGAACATCGTGTGGGGCGGCGCCGCAGGCTGCATGCCCGTGCTCATCGCCTGGGCTGCCGTCACCGGCGGGCTCACCTGGGCCCCCGTGGTGCTGTTCCTCGTCATCTTCCTCTGGACCCCGCCCCACTACTGGCCGCTGTCGCTGCGCTATCGCGACGACTACGCCGCGGCCGGAGTGCCCATGCTGCCCGTGGTGGCGGACGCGAGGGGCGTGATGCGCCAGGTCATCGCCTACTCCTGGGCGATGGTGGCAGTGTCCCTGCTCCTCCTCCCGGTGGCGCCGATGAGCTGGGCGTACGCGGCCGTGGCGCTGATCCTCGGGGTGCTGTTCCTCGTCGAGGCCTACCGGCTGCGCTCGCGAGTCGCGGCGGGCGCCGCGGACCCGAGGCCGATGCGGCTCTTCCACTGGTCGATCAGCTACCTCGCGCTGCTGTTCCTCGCCGTGGCCCTCGACCCGTTCGTGGCGCCGTACGTCGGAGGCCCGGGCTAGGCCGTGACCGCCCGGGCCGAAGCGGCCCGCCCCCGTCCGTGCATGCTGAAGAGCAGCAGGAGGGACAGGATCCAGACCGCGCAGGCACCGAGGACGTGGACCGCGACGAGGAGCCAGGGCAGCCCGCTGAAGTACTGCGAGTAGCCGACGACCCCCTGCGCGATCGCCACCGCGAGGAGCCACCAGGCCAGGGTGCGGGACGGGCGCGGGCCGGAGGTCACCGACAGGGCGACGATGAGGCCGATGCACAGTCCCAGGAAGAGCAGGACCGCGTCGGCATGCATCCACGCGACGGTGCGCGGATCGACGCCGAACCGCGCCTCGGTGTCGGCGTCGCCCGAGTGCGGGCCGCTGCCCGTCACGACGACTCCGAGGACCACGACCGCGAGCGTCGCGAGGACCAGCAGCCGGCCCAGCCACAGGACCTGCGGGCGTACGAGCGCCACCACCGGGGCATCGGCGGGCTCCGCCGCGCGCGCCACGAGCAGGGCGCAGGCGGCGATGATCGCCATCGACACCAGGAAGTGCGCGGCCACCGCCCAGGGGCTCAGTCCGGTGAGGACGGTGACGCCCCCCAGGACGGCCTGGACGACGGTGCCCGCGAGGGGCACGCACGCGAGGAAGAGCACGGGCGTGCGCGGGGGGAGCCCCCGGGCCCGGAGGCGACGCCACCATGCGATGGCGCCCGCGAGGGCCGCGATCGCGAGGAGTGCGAGCACGAAGGTGAGGAGCCGGTTGCCGAACTCGACGTACTTGTGCCAGGCCTCCTCCTGCCGCGAGGTGGGGACGTAGCTGCCCTCCACGCACTCCGGCCAGGTCGGGCAGCCGAGGCCCGACCCGGTGAGGCGCACGATCGCACCGGTCACGACGATTCCGGCCTGGGCCAGGAGGTTCGCGAGGAAGATTCCGCGCAGCCACCGGGGGGCCGGACCCGGCTCGACCGTCGCCTCGGGCTGCACGCGTGTTGCGGTCACCCGTCCAGCCTATGGGCCCCGGTCCCCGCCGGCAGCGCGGCGGCCGCTAGTCCCAGCGGAAGGTGCGCCGGGCGACCACGATCCCGGCAGCGAACCAGGCGCACAGCGCGAGCATCGACAGGCCGAGCCCCGCCGGGGCGGCCTCGCCGGCGAGGCACTGGCGCAGGCCGTCGCCGAGGAGCGCCGAGGGCAGCCATGACACGACGGCGGCGACAGCGGGCGGCAGGCTGCTGGTGGGCAGGGCGGTGCCGCCCGCGACCAGCAGGACCAGGAAGACCGCGTTCGCGACGGCCAGGGTGGCCTCGGCGCGCAGCGCACCCCCCAGGGCGAACCCGAGCGCGCCCAGGGACAGGGCACCCACGAGGACGAATGCGAGTGCGTACGCCACGTCGCCGAGTGCCGGGCGCCACCCGAGCAGCGCCGCGACCGCGAACAGGACCGTGACCTGGATGGCGACCACGGCCAGGGTCGCCAGGCTGCGTGCCACGAGGATGGTGACGCGCGACAGGGGCGTGGTGGCGAGCAGCAAGAGCGCACCGGAGCGGCGATCGAAGCCGGTCGCGATCGCCAGCGAGGCGAAGGCACTGGAGAGGACGGCCACGGCAAGCACCCCGGCGAGCGCAGCGTCGACGCGCGGCACGCCCTCCGGCTGCCCCAGCGAGACGACCTCGGAAGCGGTGAGGAGGACGAGGAGCACGACGGGGATGGCCAGCGTGAGCAGGAGTTGCTCCCCGTTGCGGAGGAGGAGGCGGCAGTCGAAGCCTGCCTGCCTCGTCGCGAGGGCGAGGGCGCTCACGTCCCGGCCTCCGGCCCCGCGCTGCCCGCGAGCCGCCAGTACAGGTCCTCCAGGCCCCCGGTGCCGGTGCGCAGCCCCCTCGGCATGACCCCGTGCTGCGCGCACCAGGCCGTCACGGTCGCCAGCGTGCGCGGATCGGCCGGGCCCTCGACCCGATAGCGGCCGGGCTCGGTCTCCACCGCGCGGCATCCCTCGGGCAGGGCGTCGCACAGGGTGCTGAGGTCCAGATGGAGCGACGCCTCGAAGGACACCGATTCGCTTCCCCCGGCGGACATGGCCGCGAGGCTGCCGGAGGCGGCGCAACGACCGCGCACGATGATCGCGACGTCGTCGCACAGGCGCTCCGCCTCGTCGAGGACGTGGGTGGACAGCAGGACCGTCGTCCCGTGATCGCGCAGCTCGGCGACGAGGTCCGCCACGATGGCACGCCCGCGCGGATCGAGGCCCGCCGTCGGCTCGTCCAGCAGGACCAGTCGCGGCGAGCCCACCAGGGCGCAGGCCAGGCTCACCCGCGCCCGCTCGCCCCCGGACATGCGCCGGATCGGGGTGCGGCCGAGGGCCTCCAGCCCGAGCCGGTCCAGGAGCGGGGGCGCCGTGCCGGGCTGGCCGCGCAGGGCGGCGACGTGGCGGACGATCTCGCCGGCGCGCGCCCCCGAGGGCAGCCCGCCCTCCTGGAGCATGACGCCGACCTGCTCGCGGGCCGCGAGGCGACCGGGCGTTCCCCCGAGCACGAGGGCGGAGCCCGATTCCGGGCGGGTGAGCCCGGCGAGGACGGCGATCGTGGTCGTCTTCCCCGCACCGTTGGGGCCGAGAAGTGCGGTCACCCTCCCCGCCTCGAGGGCGAGGGTGAGCCCGTCGAGCGCCCGGTGCCCGCCGGCCACCACCACCACGTCGTCGAGCGCCGCGGCTGGGTCCACCGCGTCAGTCTAGGAACGCATCCCCGCCGGCGCGGCCCCCCCGGGGTTGCGCCGACGGGGAATTCCGACACACTAGGGGTGTGAAAATGCCGAGCCCGGGGGCCGAGCGCGTCGCGCGGGCCCTCCTCGTCGGGGGTCCCGCCACGGCGGCCGACCTCGCGGCCAAGCTCGGACATAGTCCCTCCGTCGTGCGTCGCCACCTCGATGCCCTGGTGTCCGAGGGGCTCGTCTCGTGGAGCGAGCGGCCCCCCTTCGGCCCCGTGCCCGCGCGCCGGCGTGGCCGGCCCGCCCGCGTGTTCGCCCTCACCGACGCCGGCAGCCACGCCTTCGACGTCGCGTACGACGACCTCGCGGTGTCCGCGCTGCGCTACCTCGCTGAGGTCGCAGGAGGCGACGGCATCGCGGGATTCGCCCGCCGCCGGGCCGAGGACCTCGTCGGCCGGCAACGGGCGAGTGTCCCTGCCGATGCCGGTCTCGACCGCCGCGTCGCGGCCCTCGCCGAGGCGCTCGCCGACGAGGGCTACGCCGCGTCCGTCGCCGGCGGCGACGCAGGCGTCCAGCTATGCCAGCACCACTGCCCGGTGAGTCACGCCGCGGCCGAGTTCCCCCAGCTGTGCGAGGCCGAGACGGAGGCCTTCGAGCGGCTCCTGGGCACGCACGTCCTCCGGATCGCCACGATCGCGCACGGGGACGGCGTCTGCACCACCTTGATCCCTGAACTGATGAATCGGAGGTCCACCACATGAGCACCTCGACCCACCCGGAACTGGACGGCCTCGGGCGCTACGAGTACGGCTGGCACGATCCCGATGCCGCGGGCTCCATCGCCAAGAGGGGTCTGTCGGAGGAGGTCGTGCGCGAGATCAGCGCGCTCAAGAGCGAGCCCGAGTGGATGCTCGACCTCCGGCTGAAGGGCCTGCGGCTCTTCGAGAAGAAGCCCATGCCCACCTGGGGGTCCAACCTCGGCGGCATCGACTTCGACACGATCAAGTACTTCGTGCGGTCGACGGAGAAGCAGGCGACGAGCTGGGACGAGCTCCCCGACGACATCCGCACGACCTACGACCGCCTCGGGATCCCCGAGGCGGAGAAGCAGCGCCTCATCGCGGGCGTGGCCGCGCAGTACGAGTCGGAGGTGGTCTACCACAAGATCCGCGAGGATCTCGAGGAGCAGGGGGTCATCTTCCTGGACACCGACACGGCGCTGAAGGAGCACGAGGACCTCTTCCGCGAGTACTTCGCGTCCGTGATCCCCGTGGGCGACAACAAGTTCGCGGCGCTCAACACCGCGGTGTGGTCGGGCGGATCCTTCATCTACGTGCCGCCGGGGGTCAACGTGGAGATCCCGCTCCAGGCGTACTTCCGCATCAACACCGAGAACATGGGGCAGTTCGAGCGGACGCTCATCATCGTCGACGAGGGTGCCTACGTGCACTACGTCGAGGGCTGCACCGCCCCCATCTACTCGTCGGACTCCCTGCACTCCGCGGTGGTGGAGATCATCGTCAAGAAGGACGCGCGCTGCCGATACACCACCATCCAGAACTGGTCCAACAACGTCTACAACCTCGTCACGAAGCGCGCTGCCGCCCACCAGGGGGCGACGATGGAGTGGATCGACGGCAACATCGGGTCGAAGGTCACCATGAAGTACCCGGCGGTGTGGATGCTGGGGGAGCACGCCAAGGGCGAGACCCTGTCCGTGGCATTCGCCGGCGAGGGACAGCACCAGGACGCGGGCGCAAAGATGGTGCACGCCGCCCCCAACACCTCGTCGACCATCGTGTCGAAGTCGGTGGCGCGCGGCGGCGGACGCACGTCGTACCGCGGGCTCGTGCAGGTGCTCGAGGGATGTCACGGGTCCAAGAGCACCGTGAGGTGCGATGCCCTCCTCATCGACGACATCTCGCGCAGCGATACCTACCCCTACGTCGACGTCCGCGAGGACGACGTCGCCATGGGCCATGAGGCGACCGTAAGCAAGGTGAGCGAGGACCAGCTCTTCTACCTCATGTCCCGGGGGATGACCGAGGAGGAGGCGATGGCCATGATCGTGCGCGGCTTCGTCGAGCCGATCGCCCGCGAGCTCCCGATGGAATACGCCCTGGAGCTCAATCGCCTCATCGAGCTCCAGATGGAAGGAGCCGTGGGCTGATGGGGGCCGCTCCCGCCGCCGACCACGCCCCGGCCCTGCGCAGCCGCGAGGTCTCCGCGCATCCGGTCCCCACCGGGCGCGAGGAGGAGTGGCGGTTCACGCCCCTGGCGCCGATCGGCGACCTCCTCTCCGGCGATGCCACGCTGGTCGGGGCCGTCGACGTCGAGGCCGCTTGCGACCCAGGGGCGCGGATCGAGCGCGTGGGCATGTCCGACGCCCGCGTGGGTCGCACGTTCCTGCCCTCGGACCTCGCGTCGGCGCGCGCCATGGCATCGAGCGCGGAGGCGCTCATCGTCACGCTGCCCCGCGAGTGGCAGGGCACGGCCCGCGTGTCCGTGCGGGCCCGCGGCGAGGACGCCGCGGGCCACCTCGTCATCGAGCCGGAGCCATTCAGCGACGGCACGGTCGTCGTCGACTTCTCGGGCGCGGGGAGGTACTTCGGCGCGATGGAGATCCGGGTCGGCGACGGTGCGCGCCTCACCGTCGTGAGCCTCCAGGACTGGTCGCCGAGCGCCGTGCACGTGGGCGAGCATCACGCCTCGCTGGGGCGCGACGCCCGGCTCCTCATGAGCCACATTACCCTCGGCGGCTCCCTCGTGCGGCTCGCGCCGAAGGTGTCCTACCTCGCTCCCGGTGGCGACGCCGAGCTCCTCGGCCTCTTCTTCGCCGACGCGGGCCAGCACATGGAGCACCGGGTCTTCGTCGACCACGACACCCCGCACTGCAGGAGTTCGGTCCTGTACAAGGGGGCGCTGCAGGGGGAGGGGGCCCACTCCGTGTGGATCGGCGACGTGCTCGTGCGCGCCCAGGCGGTCGGGGTGGACACGTACGAGGTGAACAGGAACCTCCTCCTCACCGATGGCGCCCGGGCGGACTCGGTCCCCAACCTGGAGCTGGAGACCGGCGAGATCGTGGGGGCCGGCCACGCCAGCGCCACGGGACGGTTCGATGACGAGCAGCTGTTCTACCTCCAGTCGCGCGGCATCCCCGCGGACGTCGCCCGGGTGCTTGTGGTGCGCGGCTTCTTCGCCGATGTGCTCCAGCGCATCGGGCAACCCGACCTGACCCGGCGCGTCATGAGCGGCGTCGACGCCCGGCTCGGGGCCGAGGCCCATCTGCTGAGCGACATGGACGAGGAGGCCGATCGGTGAGCACCGTCGACGTCGGCGCGCTCGGGGACATCCCGGACGGAGGGTGCCTCGCCGTCATGGTCGAGGACACGCCCCTCGCCCTGGTGCGCACCGAGGGGAAGGTGTTCGCGATCTTCGATCGCTGCTCGCACGCTGACGTCGCCCTGTCCGAGGGGGAGGTGACCGGATGCGAGATCGAATGCTGGCTGCACGGGTCCAGCTTCGACCTTCGGACCGGCGAGCCGCTCTCCCTCCCTGCCACCGCGCCCGTCCCCGTGTATCCCGTCACCGTCGCGGGGAGCGGTGATGACGCCCGCGTGACCGTCACCCTCGCACCCACCGCCTGAAGGACCGTCCCCATGCCCGAGCACGCCACACCTGGGAGAGCCGCATGAACACCCTCGCCATCGACAACCTCCACGCCAGCGTCGAGACCGACGCCGGGGCGCGCGAGATCCTCCGCGGGGTCACCCTGACCGTCGAAAGCGGCCAGACCCACGCCGTGATGGGGCCCAACGGCTCCGGCAAGTCCACCCTGGCCTACGTCATCGCCGGTCACCCCAAGTACACCGTCACGGAGGGCTCGATCACCCTCGACGGCCAGGACGTCCTCGCGATGAGCGTCGACGAGCGGGCGCGGGCGGGGCTTTTCCTGGCCATGCAGTACCCGGTCGAGATTCCCGGGGTCTCGGTGTCGAACTTCCTGCGCACCTCCGTGACCGCCGTGCGCGGAGAGGCACCCAAGCTGCGCACCTGGGTCAAGGAGATGAAGGCCGCCATGGAGGCGCTGCAGATCGATCCTTCCTTCGCGGAGCGCAGCGTCAACG
>JBJTJS010000049.1:0-4958 GCA_046096085.1 bacterium | reverse complement strand
CCGAGGGGCGACAGAACGTCGCGAGGTGGACGGCGCTCGATCCGGTGCCGCTGGGCATCGGCGGCACGGCGTACGACGTCGACGAGACATCGACGGGCACGCACGTCATGACCGGATTCCACCCGGTGGCCGGGGGCCTGCTCCCTGAGCCGGCCACTTCCTCCGGCGCCTTCAGCCCGATGGGCGGGCTGTGGAGCACCGTCGACGACCTCGCCCGCTGGATCGGCTTCCTCGAGGCTGCGTGGTCCGACGATCCGTCGGACGCGCCGGTGAGCAGGTGGTCTCGGCGCGAGATGCAGCGGCCGCACATCCTCGCGCGCGTCGACGAGTCCACGACATCCGGAGGAGCGGCGGCACACTCCTACGGCATGGGGCTGCACGTCTCCGACGACACCCGGCTCGGCCGCTTCGTCCACCACAGCGGCGGCTACCCCGGCTTCGGCTCCCACATGCGCTGGCACCCCGACACTCGATGGGGGATCGTCGCGCTCGGGAATCGCACGTACGCCCCGCTGGGCAAGGCCTGCCCCCCGATCCTCGAGGAGATCGTCGCGGACGAGGCCGCGCAGGCCGGTCGCACTCGTGCGGTGAACGGCCTGTGGCCGCGCACCCGCGAGGCCATGGCCGTCGCGGAGTCGCTGCTCGCGCTCTGGGACGACGCGATCGTCGACGAGTGGGGTGCCATGAACCTCGACCTCGACCAGCCGCGCGCCGAGCGACGCGCGCACTGGCAGGCTCTCGGCAACCGCGGCCCCTTCCGTCGTGACGACGCCAGCGTGGAGGTGCGCAGTCCCGCGCACGTGCGGTGGCGCACGGAAGGCCTGACGGGCGACGCCTGGCTCGAGGTGCTCCTCACCCCGGAGAGCGTGCCGCGCATCCAGACACTCGCGGCGTACGCGGAGCGCCCCAGCACGTGAACCCTCGCGGGCTCAGGAAGGGCCGATGGCCGGGCACGCGGGCCGATGGCAGACTGCCGGAATGGGCCTGTTCAACCGACGCACGCGCCATGCCGCATGGGATCGCGGATCCACGCGGGAGGACATCCGCCACCTCGAGGAATTCGCGAAGTCCCGCCGTGGCGTCGAGGGGTACGTCGAGCCGGTGACGATGGCCACCGAGACGACCATGGTGCTCGTGGCCTACGACGGGGAGTGGACCCGCCGCCGGGTGGAGTCCCCCGATGAGGCCCGCTCCCTCGCGCGGAAGTGGGCGATCCCCGTGTACGACGTCCAGGCGGTCGGCTATCCGCCCCGCATGCGCGAGTGGACGCAGCGTCACAAGGACGAGCGCGGCACGCTCTAGTCGCCTGCCGCAAGCGCTGTCTACCGGACGGTGACGGCCGCCGCCTTGCTCGGCGCCCCGAACACGAGCCCCGACGTCCCGGGCCGGGCACGCACGAACGCGGAGACGCGGAACTGGTAGCGGACGCCGCTGGTCCCCCGGGACCACGTGTAAACGCGCTCATCCGTGCGCCCCAGCGTCCTCCACTCCCCGCCCGGTGAGCGCACCTCGACCTGGTACCCGAGGGGCGCGCCACTCACGGGGACCTTCCAGGTGAGGACGACTTTGCGACGCTCGGTCGACTTCGCGACCAGGGAACGCGGCGGGGCGGGCGCGAGGACGCGGTCGCTCACGTAGAGGCCGTCCGCCAGCCACACGGCGGACAACGCGGACGCGCCGGACACCACCTGCACGGCCGACACGGAGGGACCAGCGCCGCGAATCACCGTGGGCGGGGTGCTGGTGTCCACGACGATGTCCGCGCCCTGGATGAGCGCGCGGAACCCCTGCGAGAGCACCGACTGGTCGCCCATTCGGCCCCGCGAGTACACCGCGCGCAGCACGTACTCCGGATCGAGGGCCACCGACAGCGATCCGATGGGTCGCGCACTCGAGGTGAGATTGCCGACGACCGCGTCCTCGCCGGACACTGGGATGATGCCGGCCTGGAGGGTCGACATGCCTTCCGCGCGCGACACCCAGACGGCCGCCGCACCGCCATTGGGCATGCCGGTCACGGCGAGGCCGGAGTACTCCGCGGTGCCCTGCGACAGCGTCTTCGGCTCCTGCCACGCGCCCGAGTAGTACTGGCGCGCCTGCACTGACCTGCCACCGAGCAACTGCACCACGGCGAACATCGTCACTGCGTCAGCGTCGGCCACGAGGCTGATCTGCGGGATGTAGGCGCCGTCGAACACGCTGCCCGTCGACGACCAGGTGCCTGCCGACCATGACGCCGCGAAGTCCCCCTCGGAGTAGTACCAGCCCGCGGCGAAGCCGCCGGCGGCGGCTTCGATGTCCACGGACAGGGGGATGTCGACCTCGGTGAACGACAGTGAGGCCGTGTCGAGCCAGGATCCCGCGTCACTGCGGACGTTGCCCGCGACGGTCACGCCCGGGGCACCGGATGTCGTCATGGTCCGGATGACGGCGGGACGCCCGCCGTCCCCGACGGCGATGTCGTAGGAGTTGACCAGGTCGCCGATCTCCGGCGCGACGGGGGCGGGCACCGTCCAGGACAGGCCCGGAGCCAGGCAGGACACCTCGACCGCCTGCGACTCCTCGCCCGCGCCGACGCGCCAAGCCGCGCAGGCGGTGCCATCAGAGCCGACGTCGATGACCGGCTGCACCGACGTGTTGCCCTCGACCGAGATGCGCTCGGGAACGCTCCACCCCAACTCATTGCGCCGCTGCGCGAAGATCGCGTAGTAGCCGCCCCCCGGGGTTGTGACGAAGGACTGGTAGACCACATCGAGGTTGCCGCCCGCGGACATGGCCGCCTGGGGCGCGACGACCTCGGCGCCCGGAGGAGTCGCGAGCCCCGGCACCGTCCAGCCGGCCTGCGGGATGGCCGCCTGCGCGGCCGGCGGGATCACCAGCCCTGCCGCCCCCACGGCGAGGACGGTCGCCGCGCCCACGATCCATCGTCGCGTCCTCATGCCGTGCCTCCCGTGGTTCGCTGGCCCCCGAGTACGTGACGGCGATGCTAGTCGGCGGTCGCCCGCGCCCGGTTGGAGTTGGGACCGCGGACCCCGTAGTAGTCGTCCGGACTCGTGACGTTCCAGGCATACACGCGGAACTCGTACCTGGTGTCGCTGTCGGCCCTGCGCCAGGTGAACGTCGTGCTCGACGTGCGCGCGAGGTCGTTCCAGGACCAGTTCGTGGGCGAGACGTACCGGAACTGGATCACGTAGCCGCCGGTCGGGGCACCCGAGACCGGCTTGATCCACTTCAGCGTGATGGTGCGCGCGCCCTCGCCGCGCGCCGTGAGATCGCGCGGCTCCTGGGGCGCGGGAACGATGTCGGAGCCCCACACGCGCGTGTCCTCGCGCCACAGCGCGCCGATCGCCCCACCAGTCCCCACGAGGGCGACGTCGGTGAGCCGCTCCGGCCCAAGGGGCCGGATCACCTGCGGGGTGTTGTGGTCGAACTCCTCGCCGTAGAGCCAGAAGCCGAAGGAGAACACCGCCTCGTTCTGGTAGCGACCGCGCCGGAAGGCCGCGCGGACGACGCCGTCCTCGTCCTGCGCAAGGCTGATGTAGCGCGTTGTCATGCGGTTGCTGAAGAGCAGCGCCGTCCTGGGGGTGTCGCCGCTGCCCTGGATGCGCCCGACGTGGAACTGCGCCGGTCCCGTCGCGGGCGATTCCAGCCAGGCCCAGGTGACGACGCCGTACTCGCCGGGCAGCGCGGTGATCCAGCTCGGATTCGTCGCGCCGGTGACGCGCGTCACCGGCTCCCACTCGGATGTCCGCTGTCGCGCCATGATGCTCGTGCTCCCTGCGCTGGCCCGCACCCACGTCGCGGTGGCGGCGTACCCGGAGCTGACCAGGGACAGGCTCGACAGCGCCCCTGATGTCGCCACGTCCTCGGCGGCGCCCCACGCGCCCTGCTCGTACGCCGCGCCGCGGATGGCCGTGGGCGTGCGCCAGGCCGCGACGAACTTCCCGTCATCGAGTGCGACGATGCCGAGGTCGGCGACCTCGCCGGCGGCGCCCTGCTGCAGATCGGCGGATGGCCCCCAGGTGCCGTTGGTCCGCAGGACATGGCCCTGCACCTCGGTGACTCCCGTGCCGGTGTCGGTCGCGGAGACCACGACCCCGCCTGCGCCGGAGTCGGTCACGGCGACTCCGCCCAGGATGTCGGCGTTCGTGCCCCCCGTGGGGACCACGGCCGGCCCGGGCCAGCCGGCATCGGGCGTCTCGCACGCGACCTCGACCTGCGAACCGCCTGGCAGCGACACCTGCCACGCGGCGCAGATGCGGCCCAGGGCGTTCATCGAGACGTGCGGCGCGCTGGCGTCGCGACCCGGTGCCGAGATGCGCTCTGCGGCCGCCCACGAGCGATCACTGGTACGACGCTGCACGTAGACGGCGTTGATGCCCTCGCCGGCGATCAGCGTGGAGTACGCGAGCACCGCATCCCCGTTCGCGTTGGACGCCGTGGCGGTCGCCATGACGTCCACGCCCTCGGGGGTGATCGGCTCCTCCGCAGTCCATCCGGCCAGCGGCACCAGCGGCGGCCACTTCGCGCTCGCGGGCGCAGCGGCGACGAGCACCGATGCGCTCACGGCAATCGTGACCGTCACCGCAACCGCCCAGCGTGGGGAATTGATACAGCTCCACCTCATGACACCGCACCTCATGACACCGCACCTCCCAGGCGCGCCAGGAACAGCGCCTCCGCGAACACCATCGTCTCCAGTTCGGCCAGGTCCACCGACTCGTTCGGTGCGTGGATGAGCGCGCCCGGATCCTCCGCGCCCATGAGCAGGACCTCGGCCTGAGGCGCCGCCTGCATCACCGACGCGACGAGCGGGATGCTGCCCCCCTCGCCGGCCTCCCCCACCGGCTTCCCGAACGCCGTCTCCAGAGCCCATCGCGCATCCGCGTACGCCGGCCCCCCGGTCGCGATGAGCGCGCCCCGACCACTGTCGCCCGGGGTGATGGTGACGTCGACGC
>JBJTJS010000048.1:0-2785 GCA_046096085.1 bacterium | reverse complement strand
CGCCCCCGGGGCGCCCGTGTCGGCGACGCCCCCGGCTTCGGCAGGTCAGGGCGTCGTGGGTTCGCGGCTACGCGCCACGGCGGGCACCTGTCGGGGGAGCGGACTGTCCGATGCCTACTCCTGGTGGCGCTGTCCCACCGCCGTCGCCGCCCGGATCACCCCGGCCCCGACGTGTGAGCGAGTGGCGCAGGGCCGGCGCTACGCGCTCACGGCCGCCGATGCCGGCGCGTTCATCACCGTCCAGGTCACCGCGCGCAATGCCTCCGGTGTCCTCACCCAGGTCGCCCGGACCCGAGCCGTGAGGGGGGCCTGAGCATGCTGCGACGACGCGCGGGCATAGCGACGGCATCGCTGGCGGCGACGCTGCTCATGGCGGTTCCCTCTCATGCAGCGCTGTCCCATGCGGCGCCGTCGCATGCGGCGCCGTCTGGTGCTGCCCCCTCCGAGGCAGCGGTCTCTCGGGTCGTGCCCCCGCAGCCCTACGTCCCCATCGCCCCGGAGACGGTGGCCCCCCAGCAGTACTTCGGCCACGACGTGGCTGTCTCGGCGGCGGACTTCGGCGTCTACGGCGTGATCTCCGCTCCCCAGGCCACGGTGGGCGGGGTGCGCTCGGGCGCCGTGCGGATGTACGCGCTCGCGCGCGGGGCGGCCCGCCCGTCCTTCGAACTGCTCCCCCCGGCCGCGCAGGCGGGCGCTTCCTTCGGGGCGTCCGTGGCCGCGACCGAGTCCCTCGACGTGGTCGTCGTCGGCTCGCCGCTCTTCGACGTCGATGCCGGCGGCGCCGCTCGCGTCGACCAGGGCCTGGCCTACGCCTACGTGGGCGACGACGCAGCCGCGGTCCTCGAGCCGTCCGACGGCAACGGCGGCGAGTGGTTCGGCTACTCGGTCGACGTCTCAGCCGACGGCTCGGTCATCGCGGTCGGAGCGCCCCTGGACGCCGTGACCGGCCGGGGCAATTCGGGTGCCGTCCACGTGTTCGTCGAGCAGGCCGAGGGTGCGTGGACGCACGACGCACGCCTGGTGCCCCTGTCGGCGGGCGAGGGAGACCTGGTCGGGTGGTCCGTCGCCGTGTCGCCCGATGGCAGCGCGATCGCGGTCGGCTCCCCCAGCGCGGATGTCGGCGGAGCGAACTCCGGATCGGTCACGCTCTTCACGCGCCAGGGTGCGCCTGCTGCTGACCCGGTCTGGGTCGAGCAGGACAGTGCCACCGTGTTCTCCGCGGGAGCGCGACTGGGCTGGTCGGTCGACATGTCCGACGACCGCGTCCTCTCCGGCGCGGTGGGCAAGGCGGTGGGCGGACTCGGCGGCGTGGGCGAGGCGCGGCTGTATGGCCTGCGGGAGCAGGGCGATCTCGTCGACCGCGACGCGATGACGCCGCCGTCCCCGGAGGGGGGCGAGGGATTCGGCCAGTCCGTCAGCCTGTCGTCGGATGGCCAGACCGCGGCCATCGGGGCACCCGGCACCGCCGGCGCAGCCTCCCCTGCCGCCGGAGCGGTCTACGCCTACACGCTCCCGGTGTCCCTGGACGAGGTCGTCGACGTCGCGCCTTCGAGCACGCTCGCCCTGCCGGCCGTGCCGTACCGCGCGGACCTCGGCTCGTCCGTGGCCGTCGCTCCCGACGGAGGGGCCGTCCTCGCCGGCGCCCCGTGGGCGAGCACGGACGGCGTGGCCCAGTCGGGCGCGGCGGCGTTCTTCTCGGCGCCGATGCCGCGACCCACCGCGCCTCCCGGCATCACCGGGACTCCCCGTGCCGGCGGCACGCTCACGGCGCGCCCCGGGACGTGGCCGGGGGCGCAGGTCGTCCGCGTCCAGTGGGTGCAGTGCACGAGCCCCGGCGGCCCGACCGGTGCCCTCTTCGAGCTGGAGAGCCGGGCCGGATGCGCGCGCGAGATCGCGGGCGGGGCCGAGATCCCGGCGCCGCGCGACGCCCAACTGCCCTATGTCCGTCTCGTCGTGACCGCGGTGTCGTCGTCGGGAATGTCGTACTGGTCGTCCGCCGCCGTGCGCGTCGGCGCACGCGACGCGACCGCCCCGGTCTCGGTCTCTCCGCCGTCGGTCTCCGGCCGCAAGCGCGTCGGCGCGCGCCTGTCCGCGCGCGACGGGACGTGGCCGGGGCGCGGCATCGCCCGCACCTACTCGTGGTGGCGCTGCCCCTCGGGCTTCACCGCCCTGATCCGCCCCGACTCCACGTGCCGCGCCATCGACGGTGCCACCGGGCGTCGCTACCGCACCACGGCTGCGGACGCGGGCGGGAACATCGCGGTCCAGGTGACGGCCCGCAATGCCGACGGGCAGCTCACGCAGGTCTCCTCGACGAGACGAATCGCGCGCAACTAGGTGCCTTGCGGCGTACTCTCGCGTCCATGAAGCGCCCTTCTCCCCAGCGCTCGACCGCAGCCGGGATCCTGGCGATCCTCACCGGGGCATCCCTGCTGTCGGTCGCCTCGCCCGCGCGGGCCAACCCGCCGGTGACCTACAAGGACTTCGAGGCCGCGATGGTGAACTCGATCGTGAATTTCTCCCAGGCGCCGGGCTGGGTCTACGAGTGCCCGACGTACGCCACGTCGGGCGTCGACGTGGACCTTCGGATTGCGGCGGGAGCGACCGAGGTGGGGGCACGGCTGACGACGACATCCCAGGGCCAGGAGTCCGCCAGCTTCGAATACCGAAGCACCACGCAGTGGATGCAATCAGTCGACGACAGCATGCCCTACGGCTTCCGCAAGCCGCTGCGGAATCGGATCCTCAAGGAAGCGAAACTGCCGGCCACCGCGGAGTACGTCAC
>JBJTJS010000047.1:0-2424 GCA_046096085.1 bacterium | reverse complement strand
GGGTGGATGCAATGGCGACGTGGAGGAAGCGCACGGGGACTCCAGGGTGCTAGGGGACCGAGGGCGCTGAACCTAGCATCCCTGCCTGAGGTAGATGGCTACTTCGGCAGGGTCGCGTAGCGGTATCCGTTACGCTCGGTGCCGAACCAGGAGTTGATCGTGCGGTCGTACCACGGCCACATAGTGTCGGTGGCATTCCAGCCGTAGGGGGCGCCCTCCTTCGGCTTGTAGTGACCGCCGCCCTGGACCTCCCACGCGGCCCAGATCCGGTCGATGTTCGCGTGGTGCAGGAAGAACACCGGGTCGTTGGGGGAGGTGTTGTAGACCCCGGTGCCCGCGGATGTCTTGTCGCCCGACTTCCAGATGCCACCGACACTATGTGGCCGTGGTACGACCGCACGATCAACTCGTGGTTCGGCACCGAGCGCAACGGATACCGCTACGCATCCCTGCCGAAGTAGCCATCTACCTCAGGCAGGAATGCTAGGTTCAGCGCCCTCGGTCCCCTAGCACCCTGGAGTCCCCGTGCGCTTCCTCCACGTCGCCATTGCATCCACCCTCGCGGCCGCCGCCCTCGTGGCACCCGCGGCCTCCCAGGCGGGCCCGCTGCCGGCCGCTCGGCCCGGGTGCGTCAACACCCACTACGTCGTGGAGTTCACCGGATCCATCCGCACCGTGAACACCGTCACCAACCTCCCGTTCGGCAAGCGCATCAAGATCGGCAAGACCCCCGGCAGCATGGTCATCGATGCGCGGGGCACGACCGCGTGGGTGACGAACAACGGCGGCGGCATCAGCGTCATCGACCTGGAGACGCGCACCGTCACCCAGACCATCGACGACAGCGCCGTGCCCACCAACATCGCGATGAGCCCGGATGGCTCGACGATCTACGTTGCCAACGCGCGGCCGGGCGGACTGACCGTCATCGACACCGCGACCAATGAAGCCACCACGACTCCTCTCGCCATCGGGGGCGCCTACGGCGTCGCGGTCTCGGCGGACGGCCAGTCCGTGTACGTCTCGGCATTCTCCTCGAGCGACACCTACGTCTACGCGCTGGACGCCGCCACCCTGACCCCGATCACCCAGATCCAGACCGGCTCGAAGAACAAGGGACTGGCCCTCAGCCCCGACGGCTCCCAACTGTGGGTCAGCGGGAATTCCGTCGACCAGGTCCACGTCATCCAGACCTCGGACAACACGCTCCTGACGAGCATCGACGTCGGCAACAAGCCCGAGCGCATCACCTTCGCCCCGGACGGACAGACGGCCTGGGTCACCAACATCGGCTCGGCCAACATCTCCGTGATCGACGTGGACAGCCTGCTCGTCGAGGACATCGTCCCCGCCGGGCCCCTGCCCTTCGATGTGGCCTTCACCCCCGATGGGACCACGGCATACGTCAGCAATTCCATCGGAGGGACCAAGTCGAAGTCCCCGATGGGCACCGTGACGGTGATCGACGTCGCGACCGGGGCCATCACCAAGACGATCAAGCACTTCTGGATGCCCGACAACCTCATGGTGTGCAACCCCAGCCTCATCTGATCTCCGAGGGGTTCGGCGAAGGCGCTAGCCTCGGGCCGTGCGGATCGCCACCTGGAACGTCAACTCGGTGAAGTCGCGCCTGGACCGGCTCGTGGACTGGCTCGAGACGGCCCAGCCCGACGTCCTCGCGCTGCAGGAGCTCAAGTGCGCGAGCGCGGACTTCCCCGAGATGCCCGTGCAGGCCCTCGGCTACGACGTCGCCGCGCACGGGGACGGACGGTGGAACGGCGTAGCCCTGCTGTCCCGCGTCGGCCTGGAGGACGTCGTACGCGACCTGCCGGGCCAGCCGTCGTACGACGACTCCGTCGAGGCGCGCGCCGTCGGCGCGACGTGTGGGGGAGTGCGCGTGTGGAGCGTCTACGTGCCCAATGGACGCGAGCCAGGGCATCCGCACTACGAGTACAAGTTGCGCTGGCTGTCCACGCTCCGCGACACCGTCGCACGCGAGACGGGTGAGGCCCCCGACCGCCCGTACGCCGTCATCGGCGATTTCAATGTCGCCCCCGAGGACAGCGACGTCTGGGACATCAGCCTCTTCGCCGAGTCCACCCACGTGACACCGCAGGAGCGCGCGGCCCTCGCCGACCTGCGCGACACCGGGCTCGCCGACGTGATGCCGCGGGCTCTCAAGGGCGAGCCCTACACGTTCTGGGACTACCGCGACGGCGCCTTCCACAAGGGCATGGGCATGCGCATCGACCTCGTCTACGCCAACGCCGCCTTCGCCGACCGCGTCACCGACGCCTACGTCGACCGCGAGGCCCGCAAGGGCAAGGGGCCGTCCGACCACGCCCCCGTCGTCGTCGACCTCGACCTCTGAGGTTCCCCCCACCTTCGTTGAGTGGCGGCTGGTGTCGCGCCGACACGGCGTGT
>JBJTJS010000046.1:0-4001 GCA_046096085.1 bacterium | reverse complement strand
CCGTCCTCCGGCTCCACGGCGAGCGCGGCGAGGAGGGTTTTCACGGAGACCTTGACCTGCTGCGCCGCCTCGGCGCCACCTGCCGCGGTCGCGGGCGCTGCGGCGGTGGAGACCTGGGCGGCGGGGGTCGCGGCTAGGGTCGGGGGGTGCGCAGGCGGGGGGTTGTCGCGGCACTGGTGTCCGCCGCTGCGCTCGTCCTCCTCCCCGGCACTGCGCTGGCCGGACCCGACCCCTCCGCGGAAGTCCTCCACGCTGATCCCCGTACGCCCGTCGCGGCTTCCGCCAAGGTGCCCGTGAGCAGGCTGCTCGCTCAACTTCCCGTCGAGCCCGAGGATGGCAGCGGCTACGACCGGGACCTGTTCCCTCACTGGGACTACCTCGGCGACGGGTGCGACGTCCGGGATGCCGTGCTCATCGAGGAGGCCCGCCGTGGCCCGCGCATCGGGGATGACTGCGACATCGAGCGCGGGCGCTGGTACTCGAAGTTCGACGGCGTCACCGTCTACGACCCTTCGCGGCTGGACATCGATCACCTCGTCGCCCTCGCTGAGGCCTGGGCGTCCGGGGCCCGCGACTGGCCGGAGGACACCCGGCGCGCCTTCGCGAACGACCTCGCCTACAAGCCGTCGCTCACGGCCGTGACGGCATCGGTCAACCGGTCCAAGGGCGACCAGGACCCCTCCGAGTGGCTCCCGCCACGGCAGCAGTACCGATGCACCTACGTCGCCTCCTGGATCGCGGTGAAGTACCGCTGGTGGCTCTCCATCGACGAGCGCGAGTCGGCTTCGCTGCGCGTGCTCGTTGAGGGATGCGCCCCCTTGCGCATCGTCCCGCCCGAGCGTGCTCCCATCGCCGGGGAAGGGTGACCGCCGGTCAGTAGGGAATGTCGTCGTCGACGACCGCGATGTCCTCGGCGTAGGCCAGCAGTGCCACGCGCGACGGCACCGTCCCCGTCTCCACCTCCCCGGGTGGAGCCTCGTCGGACTCCTCCTCGGAGTAGACGATCCCGCTGTAGGCGAGGCACCACTTCGACACGGGGCACCACGCGCACCAGTGGCCCACGTGGGGCTCCGGCGAGTCGTAGAGGATGCGGTCGACCGCGTCGGCGACGACCGCGCGGGCCTGCAGCACCAGCTCGGCATCCGCGGCATCGAAGGACCGGATCTCATGACCGCTCTCCGACAGGAGCTCGAGCTCGACGTACGCCGTCCGCGGCTGCTCGGCCACCTGTCCGCGCAGCGGGTCCAGGCCATCGGCCAGCAGGCAGAGCGCCACCGCCACCTGCGGGTAGCGCGCGAACACCTCCGACGCCGCCTCCGCAACCTCCGCCTCGGCCACGCTCTTGGTCTCGCGCACGATGAAGGCATCCGCGGTCTCCACCACCAGGTCCGCGCGCGTGCTCATGACGACGTCGACATCGGTGTCCCAGGCCGTGAGACCCTGCTCCGGGTACGCCGCCACCAGGTCGTCGCGGCGCAGCGGACAGGCCTCGAGATGCTGCACCAGCTAGGGCCGCACCGCGGAGTACTCCGCTGGCGACCACCCCAGCCGGTCGGCCACGTCGCCGACGCCGTCGGAAGGGACGGGCAGGTCGTCGGGGGTGCACGGCATGAGCCGGCCGTGAGCGTGCTCGAGCCAGGCGTGCAGCCGGGTGCCGCGCCGCATCGCCGGGGAGGTCTCCTGCCGCTCCCGGGGCAGCGCCAACTCCCGCTCAAGGTGCGTCTGCCAGGTGCACACGCGCCCCGCGGTGAGATCGCCCGGACTCAGGCCCCGCGTCCACAGTGCCGGGCCGGCCACCCCGAGCACCCCGGGCATGCGTGCGATGCCGGGGCAGGAGTGACGGGCTACGCACGTGGCGCACCGGGTGCCCGGGTTGAAGGACTCCCCGGCCAGGACCTGCAGGTGGTCCTCCACCCGCGTGGGGAACTCCGCGCGCACCTCCTCCGCCGGGGCGTCGAGCAGCAGGGCATCGGTGGAGTCGAGCATCCCGACCTCGCGGACACGTATTCGGGCCGGAGGGCCGGGCTGGCGCGGGGCCGGCGTCCAGCTCTCACGCCAACGATGGCCCTCGGCACGCACCACGGCGTCAGCCGCCGCGCGTGCGCAGACCGCGAGGTACGCCGCCCCTCGCTCGCGCGAGCCTGCCTGCTGCCACGTGAGGACATGGAACTCCCGCAGCGCGCCGTCGGGCGAGATGTGCAGCATCCCCCAGGCGTACCACTCCACGCGCACGTGATCGTCCGAGGCGTCGTCGACCGCGAAGAACTCCCGGACGAGGGCATCCGCGGGCAACTCCCCCGAGTCGCGGAGCCTCTCGACGGCGATGAGGTAGCCGAACAGCGCCTCCTGTGCCACCCGGTACGACGCCTCCGCGACCTCCGCGAGCGACTTCCCCGCGGCAGCGGCCAGCGCATCCGCAGGATCGGAACCGCGGGCCAGGACGTCGTACGCAGCGTCCCGCGCGATGCCGAGCGAGAACTGCTCGTACGGCGCGTAGACCGGGCGGGCGGCTCCCGGGTCGGGCTGCGTCCGCAGCGCCGGGCGGGCCTTGGCGGCGATCTGAGCGGGGCACTCCCAGCGCTCCTCGCCGCGCAGGTGCGAGGCGCTCACGCGCACGAAGCGCTCGTCCACCTGCACCGGCCAGGGAGGAGTGCACGGCGGAATCCTCAGTCGGGTCACCCGAGGACCTCGTCGTCGAGGATGTCGAGGAGGTCCTGCGGGGTCGTGGGCTCCGGCGCACGCTGCACCAGGCCCATCGTCCGCAGGAGGTCGTCGCTCTCCGGCGATCCGGGCATCGGAGCGCCCGGACGCTGCGCCGGGCAGGCGAGGCGGAAGTCGCAGTACTTGCACAGCGGGCCGGTGCGTGCCTCCCAGGCCCCGTCGGCGCACATCCGGTCGCGCTCCGCATGAGCGGTTTCGAGATCCGCGATCGCCCTGGTCACGGCCGCGGGATAGACCGGCCGGCGGACGGACCGCGGCTGGCGCAGGTAGAGCAGCTCGACCTCGGCGATCGGCTCGCCCAACTCCTGCAGCGCAGCAGCGTAGAGGAGCTGCTGGCGCCAGTAGCCCCACCAGTAGCGCGGCTTCGGCGCGCCCGTCTTGTAGTCGGTGACGCGCATCCCCGCGTCGACGACGGACACGCGGTCGATGTGCCCCAGGAAGGGCAGGCCCGCGAGGTCCGTCTCCACCTTGCGCTCGAGCCCGTCGTTCGCCACCTCGACCGACTCAGGGGTCTCCGTGCGCCAGTAGGCCTCCATCGCCGCTGCGCTGCCCGCGCGTACGTCGTCCTCGTCGCTGCCCTGGCCCGCCGCCAGCTCCATCTCCTCGGTCACCGCCAGCGCGAGGTACTCCTCGGCGCGCTCCGGGATGCGCTCCTCGGGCGGCAGCGCGAGGAGGCGCTCCAATGCCGTGTGCACGGCACGGCCGATGACGAGGGGCGGGGTGGTCGGTGTCTCCCACCGCTCGACGCGCTGCCACCAGTACTTCAGCGGGCAGCCGTGGAACTGGTCGATCGCCGTGGCCGACCACGGGCGCGTGGGCGCCGGCGTCGTGCCGACGCGCACGAGGGTCGGCGGTCGAGCGGGGTGGCCCATGGCCTGAGCATGCCAGCAAGGGCCGACATCCGGACCTCGTCGTCCTCAGGTCCCGATCAGGGACCACACTGGGGATCATGGCCTCCCTGGAGCTCCGCCCGGATGGGCTGGCCGTGCGCCTGGGCAAGTGGGAGCGCTTCGGCACCTTCCAGCGCGACTTCACCGTCCCGTGGGAGCACGTCGACAAAGTCGACGTCATCACCGACATGTGGCCGCACCTGCAGGGCTGGAGGGCTCCCGGCATCGGGATCCCGCACGTCATCGTCGTCGGCCGCATGCGCTACCGAGGCGGCAAGGACTTCTGCGCCGTGCACCACGGCCAACCGGGCCTGATCCTGGAGCTGCACGACGAGCCCTACCGCAGGCTCGTCCTCAGCACCCCGCCCGAGGTCGCCCACGAGGTGTACG
>JBJTJS010000045.1:0-8755 GCA_046096085.1 bacterium | reverse complement strand
ACGTAGCGGTCTCCCACCGCGGTCTCGACCACGGCGATCTCGCGCTCCTGCATGGCGAGGCGGAATCCGAGGTTCGACATCACGGTGGACACCACGGTGTCCTGCGCGATGAGACCGGCATCCCGGGAGCCGAGTGCGAGGATCGCGAGGATCTGGTCGCCGTCCACCAGCGCACCCGTCGCGTCGACGGCGAGGCAGCGGTCGGCATCACCGTCGTGGGCGATGCCTGCATCCGCCCCGCTGTCGAGCACGGCCTGGACGAGTCCCTCCATGTGCGTGCTACCGCAGCCATCGTTGATGTTGAGGCCGTCGGGGTCGGCGTTGATGGCGATGACCTCCGCGCCCGCCCGGTCCAGGGCCTCGGGGGAGACCCACGAGGCAGCGCCATGGGCACAGTCGACGACGATGCGCAGCCCGGTGAGCGGGGCGCGCACGGCCGCGAGGACGTGGTCCACGTACCGCTGCGATCCGTCGGGGAGGGCGCGCACACGGCCGACGCCGCCCCCGATGGGCCGTTCCCAGGACTCTCCGAGACGATCCTCGATGCGGTCCTCGATGTCGTCGGCGAGCTTGAACCCGTCGGCATCGAAGAACTTGATGCCGTTGTCGGGCATCGCGTTGTGGGAGGCCGAGAGCATGACGCCCAGCCGGGCGCCGAGGGCGGACGTCAGGTAGGCGACGGCGGGGGTGGGGAGCACGCCCGCGAGGAGGACGTCAACGCCGGCGCTGGCGAGGCCGGCCACGACGGCCGACTCGAGGAGCTCCCCGCTCGCCCGCGGATCGCGCCCGACGACGGCACAGGGACGCCCGGAGGAGTTGCCCTCGCCGAGGACGTGCGCGGCGGAGCACGCCAGGGATAGCGCGAGCTCCGGGGTGAGGTCGCGGTTCGCAAGGCCGCGCACGCCGTCCGTGCCGAAGAGGCGAGGGGCACCCGCCGGCCGAGGGGCCATGGGGCGAGCGTCAGCGCTTGCTGTACTGGGGTGCCTTGCGGGCCTTCTTGAGGCCGTACTTCTTGCGCTCCTTGGCGCGCGGATCGCGCGTGAGGAAGCCGGCCTTCTTCAACTGGGGCCGGTTGCCCTCGAGGTCGATCTCGTTGAGGGCGCGCGCGATGCCCAGGCGCAGGGCCCCGGCCTGGCCGGAGACGCCGCCGCCCTGGATGCGGGCGATGACGTCGTACTGACCCTCTTGGCCCAGGGTGACGAAGGGCTCGCTCACCAACTGCTGATGCACCTTGTTGGGGAAGTAGGCCTCGAGCTCGCGGCCGTTGACCGTCCATCGGCCGGTGCCGGGAATGAGCCGCACGCGCGCGATGGCCTCCTTGCGCCGGCCGGTTGCCGAGCCGGGCGCGGTCACCGCGGGACGTACCTCGACGACCACGGTCTCCACCGGGGTCTCGGAGGTGTACTCCGAGGGGATCTCCTCGTCGACCTCGATGATGACGTCGACGTCGGTCTCAGCTGTGGTCACGTGCTGTCCTTTCGCGGTGCGCGCTACTGCGCGACCTGCGTGATGGTGTACGGCTGGGGCTTCTGGGCCGAGTGCGGATGGTCCGGACCGGCGTACACCTTGAGCTTGGTGATCTGCTGCCGACCGATCTTGTTGTGCGGGATCATGCCCCAGACGGCCTTCTCGATGGCCCGACGGGGGTTGTCCTCGAGCAGCTCGGCGTACGACGTGGCCCGCAGGCCACCGGGGTAGCCGGAGTGGCGGTAGTCCTTCTTCTGCTGGAGCTTCGACCCGGTGAGGGCGACCTTGTCGGCGTTGATCACGATGACGAAGTCGCCGGTGTCCACGTGCGGCGCGAAGACCGGCTTGTGCTTGCCGCGCAGCAGGGTCGCGATCTGGGAGGCCAGCCTGCCGAGGACCACGTCGGTGGCGTCGATGACGAACCACTCGCGGGTGATTTCGCCCGGCTTGGGGGTGTACGTGCGCACGTGGACCTTCACTTATTCGTGGGGAGCGCCCAGGGTCGGGCACAACGACCACCCAGGCTACCGGGGCGGCCGCGGACGGGTCAAAACGGCCCCTGGCCGGCCCCCTCAGTCCCGGGAGACCCTCATGGGGTCGTCCAGGGCGATGACGACCGGGGTGAGCGAGGGCGGTCCTGGCGCGGTGTAGCGGACCCCCGCCGTGGGGGTCCCGCCCGGGCCGCCGGGGTTGTAGAACGCCGCGTAGCCGCCCTCGAGGGACGGGATCTCCAGGCCGGTGATGCTGCGCGCGGCGGCCTCCGGGCCGGCCAGGATGATGTCGATGTAGTTGTCGCGGTCCTCGGTGTAGCAGTCGTCGTAGACGATGCCGTCCCCCTCCGCCTGGCCGAGTTCGGAGAGTCCCACGATGCGCAGGGTTCCGCCTTCGACGGCGTACTCCTGTCCGACCCTGTCGAGCACCACGTCGGAGCCGTCGGCACCTGTCGCATGCAGTCGGAAGAAGGTCTCGAAGTCGGTCGGAAGCACGCCGCGGATCGAATCCGGGGAGAATCCGCCGGAGGTGAGCATGCGCAGGCGGTACTGCCCCTCGGAGCCGTAAAGAGCGATCTCGTCGTTCGGCAGAGTGGCCCCGGTCAGGGATGGAACGCCGCCCTCGCCCGTGGCGGCGTCGCCGATCCGGTTGAGTTTGGCGCCGACAAGAGTGGGGCCGACGTCGTACGGCGTCTTGGTGCCGGTCCAGCTCAACCCGGTCGCCGGGATGTCCCCCTGCGGGCCGGCCAGCATCAGCTCACGCCCGTCGGACGCCGGCACGATGTCGAGACGTACCGGGAACCGCGCCTCGGGGTCGGATGCGCTCGCGCGATTGCCCAGGTCGGAGAACATCACGACGGTGTTGCGCTCGTTGAGCTCGAAGTTCGGGGTCATGGTGACCGAGTCGACGCCCACCTGCTCGCCGGTGTTGAGGGTGAAGCGGAACTGCGTGGGGTCGATCGTGTCCGTGCGCAGCGGCCAGCTGAAGACCACGGGCAGCCCGTCGACCTTCTCGAGCTGGGCTCCCGGGATCGCGAGGACGGTCATGTCGAGCGTGCTGCTGGGCATGACGTTGCTGCGCTGGGCATCGGTGGGCTCCTCGGCGCACACGAGGCTCGTGTCCCAGGCCCCGCCGGCATCCAGCGTGTTCGCCTCGTCCTCCACCGCGGTTCCGATGGTGCCCTCGAAGCCCAGGCCCGCCGAGAGGATGCGCGGGTCCGCGGTCCAGTAGTCCGCGTCGACCAGCCGGCCGTCGTACAGGTCGGTCTTGGTCTGATTGGTCAGGAGGCGTGGCACCGCCACCGCGGCGAGCACCCCGAGGACCACCAGGACCGCCGCCCCGCCGATGAACCAGGCCAGGTGACGACGGAACCACCCGTGCCGTGCAGAGGCTGCGTCAACGGGGGCTGCGTCAACCGTGGCTGCGTCGTCGGGGGACATGCCGCAAGGGTGACACACACCCCCGTCTCCCGTCTCCCGTTGAGTGGCGGCTGGTGTCGCCGACACGCCGTGTCGGGGCGACACCAGCCGCCACTCAACGGGAGACGGGAGACGGGGGTGTGTGTCACCCTTGCGGCATGTCCCCCGACGACGCAGCCCCGGTTGACGCAGCCCCCGTTGACGCAGCCTCTGCACGGCACGGGTGGTTCCGTCGTCACCTGGCCTGGTTCATCGGCGGGGCGGCGCGGCCCCCCCCCCCCCCCCCCGACAACGCCTTGGGGGGAGGCCTGCTGCCGGGATGAGAACGACGTTCGACCGCGTGACGCCGTGGGCGAAGTAGACCTCCACGGGGCCGAGCGCCCATCGACGCCAGGTGAAGCTGCCGTCCTCGCCGACGATCCGGGGCGCCACGCCCTGCCGGAAGGGACCGCGCCCCCTGCGAACCCATGCCGTCACCTCCTGGCCGGTCAGGCCCACGGCCGATCCCGTGACGAGGACGAACCGGCCATCTGCGGGGTCCCGGCTCCCGGAGATCACCAGCGATGGCCGCGCGGGAGCGATCGGCGTGACGGGGTCCGAGGGAGCGGAGGGGGTGCCCCAGCCGGCACCCGTGAGCGCCCGCACCGTGAACGTGTAGGAGACCCCGTTCTTCAGGGGGGACACCGAGCATTGAGTGATCGGCGCCGCGACCAGGCACGTCCCGCCACCCGGTGAACTGCTCGCCTGGTAGTAGCTCACCGGGTAGCTTCCAGCAGTCGCCGGTTCCGTCCACGAGACGACCGCCGACCCATCGCCCGCGACGGCCTTCGTCTGCAGAGGCGGTCCCGCCGGTGTGGGCGCCGGAGGGTCCACGGGAGTCGCCGGCACCTGCACGGTCCCGATGTCGCCCGGGCCGCCGACGGCATTGACGGAGATCGCATGCGTGCCCGGCGCCATGCCCACCGGGACGTTAAGCGTGAGGTGCGTGGAGTCATCGCGGACGTAGGTCACCGGCTGGGCACCCAGGGTCACCGCGCCGATCGGGGGAATCCCCACGAGACCCTCCCCGGAGACCTGCACGGACGTGCCGGGGGCCGCGGTGACCGCATTGCTGCCCTGGGGTGGATCCCAGGCCCACCGGGCGACGTTGCCGAATCCGGCGACACCGCCGGCGGTCGTGAAGTTGCCCCCGAGATAGAGCACGGAGTCGTCGAGGGCGAGGGCGACGACGTTCGGGTATTGCCCAACGCTGGCGACACTGACACCATTGGCGCCGCCGGCCACAGTGAAGGGGATCCATGCGTTGATCCCGGCGTCCCAGGCGGTGATGTAGTTGAGGGACCCCGCGGTTCCCCCCGTCGCCTTGGCGAACCACCCTCCGACGTAGACCAGGCCGCGGGTGTCATCGGTGACGATGGCGTCGACCGTGCTGTCGAGGCCATTGCCCGACGCGGATACGAACGCCGACCAGCCGCCACGCCATCCGGCGATCTTCTTCAGGGGGCTTCCACCCGCGGACGCCGAGAAGCCGCCGCCGAAGAGAACCGTGTCATCACGGAAGACCGCGGAGGCGGACGGGGACGAATCGAGGCCGTTGTTCGCACCGCTGCCGAGAGGGATCCAGGTGTCGTCCCAGGCCGCAGCCTTACGCAGGGAGTTCACGGCGCCATTCGTGCTCAGCGTGAAGGCACCGCCGACGAAGAGGGTGTCGTCGTCGAGCAGCGCGAGGGTGCGCACAATGTCGTTGAGCCCGTTGCCCGCGCCCGAGCCCAATGCGACCCAGGTGTCGTCCCAGGCCGCGATCTTGTTAAGGGAGTTGGCGGCGCCCCCCGTGCTGGATGTGAAATGGCCTCCGACGTAGACCGTGTCGTCGCCGCTGACCGCCAGCGTGCGCACCCAGTCATTGAGCCCATTGTTCGCCCCGCTGCCCAACGAGATCCAGGTGTCGTCCCAGGCCGCGATCCGGTTGAGGGACCCCGCAGGCTGACCCGCTGCGCTGTCGAAGTTTCCCCCGACGTACAGGGTGTCGTCTCCGCGCACCGCGAGTGCTGTGACCAGGTTGCTCACGCCATTGCTTGCGCCAGCGCCCAGGGGGATCCAGGTGTCATCCCAGGCCGCGATCCTATTGAGGGAGTTGGCGGCGCCCCCATTCGACGAGGTGAACTCACCCCCGACATAGAGGGTGTCGTCTCCGCGGAGCGCCAGCGCCCAGACGACGTTGTTCAGGCCACTTCCCAGGGGCGAGAAGGATCCAAGAGCGCCGTCAGGAGCGGACCTCGGGGCAACGCGGTGTGCGGCCCGATATGCGCCCGCGGGCTCGGCCGACGACCACCCTGCGCTAACAGCACTCACCGCGAGTGCGGTCGCGCACAATGCCGACGACACGACCATCCGATTGCTGCGGCCCGCCATGGCTCTCCTCACGCCTTCCCCCGGCAGGCCGGATGCTAGCCGCCGACCGCGGCTCCCGGGCGAACGCTCTCAACGCCTTTCGGGAGACGCCCTATCCGGCCCAGTCGGGCTCGTCGGACAGCCGGACCTCCCCGTCGCCGCCGACGACGAGGTAGCGGTCGAAGCCGCGGGCGAACCAGCGGTCGTGCGTCACCGCGATGACCGTGCCCTCGAAGGCGTCGAGTGCGGCCTCGAGGGCCTCCGCACTCTCGAGGTCGAGGTTGTCGGTGGGCTCATCGAGCAGCAGCAGCGTCGCCCCGGACAGCTCGAGCAGGAGGATCTGCAGCCTCGCCTGCTGACCGCCGGAGAGCGACTCGAAGCGCTGCTCCGACGCACCCGCGAGCCCGTAGCGGTCCAGCGCCCGGGCCGCCTGCTCCCGCCCCATCCCGGCCCGGTGTCCGTCGCCGCGAGGGAGGGTGTCGAGGAGCGTGCGGCCCTCGAGGGCGGGGCGCACATGCGTCTGCGCGAACCACCCCGGGCGCACCCTCGATCCCAGCCGCGCGGTGCCCTCGTGCGCCACCGGGGCGACCGGGAGGTCGTTCACAGGCTGGTGCTCGACGTCGGGGTCACTGCCACCCGCGGCCAGCAGGCGCAGGAGGTGGGACTTGCCCGCGCCATTGCGGCCCAACACAGCCAGCCGCTCCCCGAACCACACCTCGAGGTCGAACGCCTCGGTGAGCCCCGTGAGCGACAGGCCCTCGCACACCACGGCGCGCTTGGCGGTGCGGCCACCCTGCAGCCGCATCCGCATGCTCTGGCGGACGGGGACGGCCTGCGGCGGCCCGGCCTCCTCGAACATCCGCAGTCGGGTCTGCGCGGCCTGGTAGCGGGAGGCGAGCCCGTCGTTGTACGCCGCCTTCGTCTTGAGCATGAGCACCAGATCCTTGAGCTTCTGGTGCTGCTCGTCCCAGCGCCGGCGCAACTCCTCCAGGCGGCTCATGCGGTCGGCCCGGGCATCGGCGTACGTCGCGAACCCGCCGCCGTGCACCCACGCGGTGTTCCCCGCCGCGCCGAGCTCGACCGTGACGATCGTCGTCGCGCATGCCCGCAGGAGTTCGCGATCATGGCCGATGAGCAGGACCGTCTTGGTGCTGGCGGCCACGCGCTCCTCCAGCCATTGCTTGCCCGGGACATCGAGGTAGTTGTCCGGCTCGTCGAGCAGGAGGACCTCGTCGGGACCCCGCAGGAGGGCCTCGAGCACGAGGCGCTTCTGCTCCCCTCCGGAGAGCGTGTCCACGGGGCGCCACCGCACCTCGTCGAACGACGCACCCAGCGACGAGGTGCAGCAGACGTCCCAAGCGACCTCGGCGTCGGACCCCCCGGCGTCGGCGTAGTCCGCCAGGGCCTGCGCGTAGCGCATCTGCAGCGCCGCGTCCTCGCGCTCCATGAGCATCTCCTCGCACGCATCGACCTCGGCGGCAGCCTGGCGCAGCGCATCGGACGACACCGAGAGGAGCAGGTCGCGCACCGTGCCTCCGGGCATGCCGTGGCCGATGAACTGCCGCATGACGCCGAGGCCCCCGGTCGTCACCACGCTGCCCTCGTCGGGCTGCAGGTCGCCGGCGATCATGCGCATGAGCGTCGTCTTGCCCGCGCCGTTGGCACCGACGAGCGCCGCCTTCGCGCCCTCGGAGATGCGGAAGCCCACGTCGTCGAGCAGGATGCGCCCGTCCGGAAGCGAGTACGTGACGTGCTGGACGTCGATGTGCCCCATGTCAGCCGCGCAGCGCTCGGGTGGCCGCCTGCCGGGCGGCGAGTTCGGACTCCGCGGGGTAGCGGACCTCCTCGAGCACCAGCCCGTGCGGCGGCATGACGGTCACCCGGGGGTCTCGGACACGGCCCGCGATGACCGCGGCCGGCCAGTCCGGTGCCTGCCGGCCATCCCCCACGGGCACGAGTACGCCGACCAGCGAGCGGACCAGCGAATGGCAGAAGGCATCCGCGCTGACCTGCAATTCGGCCACCCCGGAGTCGGTCCGCGACCAGTCCAGGGACAGCAGCCGGCGCACAGTCGAAGATCCCTCGCGAGGCTTGCACAGGGCAGCGAAGTCATGCTCGCCGAGCAGCCGGTGACCCGCGGAGTTCATGGCATCGAGGTCCAGTGCGCGGGGGTACCGGACGACCTCGTGGCGGCGGAGCGGGTCCCACGCGCGCGGGTCGTCGCAGAGGAGGTAGCGGTAGTGGCGGGAGAGAGCCGAGAACCGAGCATCGAATCCCTCCGGGGCCGCGGCAGCGTCCACGAGCCACACGTCATCAGGGAGCACGCCGCGCACGCCGCGTAGCAAGGCCGAAAGATCGGGCTCCCCGTCAACATCGACGTGCGCCACCTGCCCTCGGGCGTGGACGCCAGCGTCGGTGCGCCCGGCGCAGGTGATCGGCGGGGGTGCGGCCAGCGACAGGACGCGCGCGAGGGCCTCCTCGACGGTTCCCTGCACGGTGCGCAGGCCAGGCTGCCGCGCCCACCCGGAGAAGTTGCCTCCGTCGTACGCGAGGTCCAGCCGCACGCGGGTCATCGGCGCTCCACGTCAGGACCCGGGAACGAGCGGGGTCAGTCCTTGCTGTCCTTGTCGCTGCCCTCGGCGTCGTCGGCGATCTCCTCTTCGCGGGCCGGAGCGCTCTGGTCGGCCTCGGTGGACTCCTCGACCTCGCTCTCCTCGGCCTCGTCGATCTTCTCCGACACGTCCTCCGATGCCCCCGACCCGGAAGTGCTGTCGTCGGACGCCTCGATGTCCTGCGGGGCGGCCGTCGTGGCGGCGTCGTCGGCCGGGGCCTCCTCGGTGGCGGGCGCCTGGGGAGCCTTGTCCGCAGCCAAGGAGAAGACGGCTGCGGACAAGGCTCCCCAGGCGCCCGCCACCGAGGAGGCCCCGGCCGACGACGCCGCCACGACGGCCGCCCCGCAGGACATCGAGGCGTCCGACGACAGCACT
>JBJTJS010000044.1:0-3833 GCA_046096085.1 bacterium | reverse complement strand
CCCGGCGGGGGTGCGAACACGACCGAACGCGGCATGTCCGCCAGCCTCGCCCCCATCGCCGCGTCCCGCCCCGGCGTGTCGTCCAGTGACCGGTCACGCGAGCGATGATCGGCGGCCTACCGCAGGGCGACCCGCACGGCGCGGGCGATGAAGGCCGCCCGGGCCTTGGCCCCGGCCACGTCGTAGTGCAGGCCGTCGGTCGCCACGATCCCGTGGCGGCGCACGTAGCGCTTCCAGTCGAGGACGCGGAGCCGGTCGTAGGTGCGGGCCTGCAGTCGCAGCGTCTTGTTGATGGCGGCATCCTTGCCGTAGCCCTTGGAGAACCGTGGTGAGACATGGACGTTCACCCACAGGACACGATGCCCTCGCAGGAGGCGCAGGATCGCCTTCGCGTTCTCGCGGAACGCCGACGGGGTGTAGATGTCGTTGGTCCCCAGGGCCACGACGACGATGGCGTTCCTGGGCGGGGGGGAGCGACGCAGCTGCTGTAGGCCCCACGCCGTGCCCTTGCCGATGTCGGCGTGGACGACGTAGCGCAGCCCCAGCGACCGGGCGCTGGCCCGCAGGTAGGGGTCGGTGCTCGTGGCGCCGACCTCGGGGTCGGCGAGGGAATCGCCCAGGACATAGAGGGTGCGCTGGGCCTTCGCTGGTGCGGCCGTCGAGGCGGCCGCGGGGCCACCGCCGAGGGGTGTCGTGAGCGCCAGGGCCGTCATCGCGGCGAGGATCGCCGTCGGGACGGCCGCGCGACTGCGCCGTGCGTCGTGGGGTCGGCCCCCCGCACGCCTGCCTCGCAGCATCCCGCTCCCCTCGGCGTCGGCGGTGCGCCGGGCCGCAGAGGAGTGTACGGGGAACGGGGGGCGGAGGCCTGCGGGAGAATTCGGCCATGGCCATCGGATTCCTGGGCGTGGGCACGATCTCGACAGCGGTCATCCGCGCGATGGCCCGGCGGCCGTCCCCTCCGGAGGAGATCCTCCTGTCACCGCGGTCCGAGCGCCTCAGCACGGCGCTGGCCGAGGAGTTCGCCCACTGCCGCCGCCTGGCGTCGAATGAGGAGGTCGTCGAGCACTCCGACATCGTCGTGCTCGCGATGCGACCCCAGCAGCTCGATGAGGCCCTGGAGGGCCTGCGGTTCCGCGCCGACCAGGTCATCGCGAGCTTCGTGGCGGGGACGCCACCCTCGCAGATGGCGGGGCTGGTGGCGCCGGCCGCGCGGGTCGCGCAGCTCATCCCGCTCCCGGCGATCGAGTTGGATCGGGGGCCGCTGCTCATCTGCCCCGCGATCCCGGAGGTGGAGCGCGCGTTCGCCGGCCTGGGCGACGTCATCTGCTGGGAGGACGAGTCGCGGATCAGGGTCTTCAGCTGCGCGTCGGCGTACATGTCCACCTACTACGAGATGCAGAACCGCATCATCGAGTGGATGGAGGCCCGAGGGGTGGAGCGCGACGTGGCGGCGCGCTACATCCTGTCCGAGCTCGACGGCCTGGCCGCCGTCGGCAAGGCCACCCCGGTGGAGCGCCTCGACGAGCTCCCCGACGAGCACCAGACGCGCGGCGGGCTCAACGAGCGCGTGCGCCGGACGCTGTCGGAGCAGGGATGGTTCGGGGAGCTCGTCGCGGCCCTGGACGACACGTACGACAACGCCGTGCTGCGTCGCGCGGGGGAGTGAGCCCTAGATCGCCGGCCTGGCGATCGGGCGGGCCGACTCGAAGGCTCGCGCCGCGCGCAGCACCAGGGCATCGTCGAACATCGGGCCGACGATCTGCAGGCCCACCGGAAGCCCGTCCGCGGTGAGCCCGCACGGGACCGTGCAGGCCGGCTGCTGGGTGAGGTTGAAGGGGTAGGTGAACGGCGTCCACCCGAGCATCGTCTCGGGTGTCATCGGAACCGATCCCGCAGGCCGCGCCTCGAATGCGGGGACGGCAAGGGCTGGCGTCACGAGCAGGTCGTAGCGCTCCATGAACTGGCGCATGAGCATGCCCAGGGCCCCCCGCCGCAGCACCAGCTTCTGCACGTCCTGCGCACTTAGTCGCGCGCCGAGCTCGGCCTGCGCGCGGAAGTCCGGGTCGGTGCGCTCCTGGCCCTCCGGCGTGAGGGTCTCGTAGACGGTGCGCGAGGACACGAACCACAGGCCCGTCGAGATGTCGAGCGGGTCCTCGAACCCCGGGTCCACCTGCTCCACGCGGGCGCCGAGTTCGGCGAGCACGCCCACCGCCTCCTCGACGGAGGCCGCGACCTCGGGATGGACATCGGCGTAGCCGAGGGCCGGGGAGTACGCCACGCGCAGGCCCCGGATGCCATCGTCGAGTCCGACGGAGTAGTCCCGGGGTCGTAGGGCAGCGACGTCCAGTCGCGGGAGTCGGGACGGCTGAGCACGGTGAGCATGAGGGCGGCGTCCGCGACGCTCATCGTGTGCGGCCCGAGGTGCGACACGGTGCCGAAGGGCGACAGGGGGTACGCCGGCACCCGGCCGAAGCTCGGCTTGTGCCCGAAGCCACCGCAGAACCCGGCGGGGATCCGCACGCTCCCGGCCCCGTCGGTCCCGATGCTGAGAGGGCCCAGGCCGGCGGCGACGGCCGCGGCGGACCCTCCGGAGGAGCCCCCCGCGGTCCGCTCGGGGTTCCACGGGTTGCGGGTGATGCCGGTGAGCAGCGAGTTGGTCTCGCCCTTGCAGCCGAACTCCGGCGTGGTCGTCTTGCCCACGAGCACCGCTCCGGCCTCGCGGAGCCGGGCGGTGGCGGGCGCGTCGACGTCCCACGGCTGGTCGGGATCCACGGCGAGGCTGCCGCGCAGGGTGGGCCAGCCGCGGGTGAGGACGAGGTCCTTGATCGAGGTCGGCACCCCCTCGAGGTCGCCGACCTCGCCGCCGCCCTGGCGGTGGCGCTGCCAGCGTGCCTCGCTCGCACGCGCGTCGGCGAGCGCGGACTCGCCGTCGACCAGGCAGAACGCGTTGATGGCGGGATCCACCCGCTCGATGCGCTCGAGCACCGCGGTGGTCGCTTCCACGGGGGAGGCAGCACCGGCGCGGTAGAGGCGGATGAGCTCCGTCGCGGTGAGGCTGGTGAGGTCCGTGCCGGCATCGTGTCCCATGCCGGCATCGTGCCAGAGCGCGGCCGCTCGGAGCCCCGGGTTCAGTCGATCACGGTGCCGCGACGCAGGCCCGTGACAGGGATCAACTGGGCCAGCGCGACGAGTGCGAGCAGGCAGAAGACGAGCGTCCAGGAGTCCGACAGCTGGATCACGGCGCCCGCCGCCACGGGGCCCACCGCCGCCACGAGGTACGTGACCGTGAAGGCCATCGCGGTGAGTCGCGCGGATGCGGCAGCGTCGGAGGTGAACTCGCTGAGCATGGACAGGGAGATGGTGAAGCCGCCGCTGTTGGATGCGCCGATCGCGAACATCACGAGCACCGTCATGAACGTCGGGTCCACGCCCAGGGAGACGAGGGAGATCGCCGTGACCACCGCTGTCGCGGCGATGAGCAGGCGGCGGTGGCGCACGCGCTGCGACCATGCGGGAAGCGTGAGCGCCGCGGCGACCTGCGAGACCGTGAGCAGGCCGAAGAGCCACCCCGCCGCCTCCTCGCTGTAGCCGCGCTCGTCGAGCGACGCGGCCACCCAGGCGACGGCGGCGTAGTACACCAGCGAGTTGACGGCCATGTAGGACGTGAGAGACCACGCCGCGCGACTGCGCCAGGGGAGCGCGGAGAGCCGGACGCGCGCCAGCGCCTCGTGACCCTGCGCCCTTGGTCGCTCGATGACGCCCCACGCGACGAAGCCGATGGCGGCGGGGATCGCCCAGACCGCGAGCGCCGCCTGCCAGGAGCCGGTGAGGAC
>JBJTJS010000043.1:0-10275 GCA_046096085.1 bacterium | reverse complement strand
CCATGGGATCGCGCGATCTCGCGCGATCCCATGGCGAGGCCGTCCAACTCGGAGTCCACCGCCAGCGCCACGTCGCTCGCATCCTCCAGGACCCCCTCCGCGACGAGGCGCCGGCCGAGCTCCGCCAGGGCCACACGCGTCTCATGGACGATGATCCCCACGGCGCCGCGGCCGAGTTCGCGCCACACTGCGAAGCGCCGGTATGCCTGATGGGCGGCGTCGACCTGCGCCCACAACTCCCTGCCGAGCAACTCGCGAGCCTCGTCGCGGGTTGCCTCCCAGGACACCGCGCTCTCGCGTGCCCGCGCTTCGGGCGACTGGCTGTCGTCGACGCCGCGGAGCTGGTCGATCATGCGCATCGCACTCGCCGGATCTGTCTCCCACGACGCCGTGCCCGGATCGAGTTCCGCAAGCCCGCGGTAGCCGTGTCGGGCCAGGAGATCGTCGAATCCCGCCGCGAATTCCGGGGAGTCCGCCGGGAGCCGCGAGAGCGCCCACATCTCGCGCGCCGGATTCGCCGACTCGACTCCCGTGGGTGCGGCCAGGAGCGGAACGAGCAGGTGCGCGCCGACCTCGCCCAGCATCGCGCCGAGCGCGCCCTGCACGACCCCGCCGTTCGTGGCCGTGTTCATGAGGCTGCGGAAGGCGACGCGGGCGTACGGCATCATCGCGCGCGCCCGGGCCACGAGCATGCGGTTCGACAGCGCGGACAGGTCGGGACGCTCGTCGCGCAGCCTCAGGGCGACGGCCCAGTCCTCCTCCACCTCGGGGTACTCCAACGCTCCGAGCGCCCACGCCACCCGCTCGGGTATGCCGCGCGAGAGCCCCGGATCCTCATCGTCCGGCGAGGCCTCGTGCCCGGGTGCGTCCACGGCGTTGAAGAACAGGGAGTCCACGAGTTCCCAGGTGAGGCCACGGCGCATGCCCAGCACCCGCAGCGCGGAGAGGTTGGCGTAGAGGTATCCGTAGAAGGTTGCCGCGACGGCCGACTCGTGGTCGACCTCCTCCGGGCGGAAGGCGTCGTCCTCGACATAGGACAGGGCCCATCCCGGGATGAGGTCGGCAGCCCAGCACATCGACGCCCCGAGGGGCGTCAGCGGATCAGGCAGGACATCCCGAGCGTTGAGCCGCGTGTAGACGGGGAACCGGTCGCTGGGGGCGGTGTCGGTGATCCAGGTTCCTGCGGACATGGCAGCCTCTCTGTCGTGGACGGAAGCGAGGCTAGCCGGGCAGGCCTCCTGCGACTCCTCGCGACCCGGGGACACCTGCCCGGTGACGTCGATCCGCTCCTCGACGACGTCGTCGCGGAGGGCTATGCGCTCCGCGTCGGCGACTCCGTCGTCCCCACCGCGGCGGGCGCCCGGGCCGCTGCCCGGCAAATCCTCCTCAGTGACGGCGACCCCCGGCGACCCGCGCTGGCCTCGCGCATGCCGGACTTCGACGACCTCGACCTGCGCGTGCGCGAGGTGTGCACCGCGTGGCAGCTGCTCCCGGACGGCACACCCAACCCGCACCACGCCGACTACGACCGGGCCATCCGGACGCGACTCGAGGCCCTGCACCGCGATGCGCTCGCACACATCGCGGGACTCGCCGAGGTCGATCCAGGGCTCGGCGAGTACGCCGGCCTGCTCAGCGAGGCCTGCGAGGCATTCGCCGCAGGCGACACCGCCATGCTGGCGTCGCCGGTCCGGCCGAGCTACCACACCGTGTGGATGTGGCTCCACCAAGACCTGCGCCTACGCCTCGGGCTTGCGCCGGGAGACGGCCTGTCCTGACGGGCCTCACTCGTCGTCGGAGTCCTCGTCGTCTCCCTCCCCTTCGCCGCCCGGCTCCTCTTCGACCTGCTCCTGCTCGGTGTCACCGCCGGCTGAGCAGGCCGTGGTGGCGGGGACGATCACCGCGGCGCCCAGGAGGACGGCGGCGAGGGCACGGGGAAGGCGTCGTCTCATGATCTGCTCCCTTTCGAGTGGAGTTCGGGCGACTCCGTGTCGCCCGACGTGACTGCACCGTGGCCACGAGGCTGGCCCCGATCGACACGGCGATGATGAGCACCACGATGCCGAGGCTGATGCCGGTCGGGATCTTGATGACTGCGTGGCTCACGATCATCTTGATGCCGACCCACACCAGGACGAGCGACAGGCCGAGCTTGAGGTAGACGAACCGGTGGATGAGGTCGGCCAGCAGGAAGTACATCGCCCGCAGGCCCAGGATCAGGACCCCCACACCCACAGGGAGAGGTCCACGTCAGCCCCCATGCTCGCGAGGGCGCAGGCGGTCTGGAGCGTCTCGCGCGACTGCACTCGGCCGCGAGGTCGGTGCCGGCCACAGTCGTGCGGGGAGACGTGCGTACGAACGGAATGAACATGGCCGAGACCTTCCCTCGAACGTGCACGGATGCGAGGTCAAGGTCTCCCATCACCGGCGAGCCGGCCGACGCCCCGGGCCCCGGACGAACCGGGCGCCGTACTGACGAGGTCACCGCGTGGAGGTACTCCCCAAGACACTTCGATGCTAGGCAGCGCTCGCGCAGGCCGCAACCCACGGCCTCGGGCCGCCCCGTGTCTTGGACAGGCCCCCGGGGCCGTCACACTGGCCCCGATGGAACCCCGTCCGGCGCCCCGACTTCACCAGCCCCGTGTCAGCTGGTTCGAGCTCTTCTACGACCTCGCCATCGTCGCGTCGATCGCGCACAGCAGCCATCTCGTGGTCCAGGACATCCTGAGCGAGGACACCTTCGACCTCGCCCTGGGCACCTGGCTTGTGAGCACGTTCGTCATCACATTCGCTCTGTGGTTCTCCACGACAACGGCCATCAACATCGCCCCGGGGAAGGTCCCGCTGCGTAAGAGCCTCATGTTCACGCAGATGTTCTGCGTGACCGTGGCGAACCTCGCCCTGAGCCGAACCGAGGGTCTGCCGGATGACTGGGGCTTCGCCGCCCTCGCAGCGGCGTTCGCCACGGTCGCGGGGATCTTCGTCGTGACCGGACGCGCTCGTCCCGAACTGCGTCGCCCGTGTGCCCCCTGGGTGTGGGCGAGCGTGCTCGCCGCCGCTCGGCTCGTGGCCGGCGGCGTGATGCCCGACCAGTGGGTCGCCGGGCAGATCGTCGCCTTCGGCCTGTCGATCCTCGCCGCGGTCGTTCCCCTCGTCCTGGTGGGGATCCCCCGGCTGTGCCACATGGAGCACGTGGAGCCCGAGCACATGGGCGAGCGCATCGGCCAGCTGGTGATCATCGTGATCGGCGAGTCGTTCCTCGGCCTGGTGCTCACCCTCACCGGACTGGACTACGTTCCCGACCCGGTCTTCTTCGTGCTCACGTTCCTCGTCGCCGGTTCGCTCTGGGTGAGCTACTTCAATGCCGTCTTCCCCATGGGCATCCCCGTGACCAGCGGTCGCCTGGAGCTGTGGCTGCTCGGGGTCATGGTCTTCCTCATCGGCGTGTGCTACTCGGCGGAGACGCTGGCGGCCTACGCCGCAGTCCCGTGGTCTCAGCAGTCCGGCTCCCACACGTTCATCCCGCTCACTGCCGTGTACGCCGTCGTCGGCGCCTTCATCATGGGCTGGGTCGGCGGGGAGACGCGCGATACCGGCTACGCCCTCATCCATGCGATCGCCTTCGCGGTGCTGTGCGTCGCCTGGATCGCCCTCGTGCTCGCAGGGTCGCCGGGCAACCTGCTCATGCTCGCGAGCGCCCTCGTCGTCATCGCGGACGGGCTGGCGTGCATGGCGCTGCGCCGGGCGCGGGATCGCCGCGCCATGACCTCCGCGTCCTGAGGCAGGCCGTGGGGCTACGGCCACGAGAGGTCGGGGAACCGGCGGGCTCCCGGATCCTCCTCGGACGCGGACGCGGTGAGGATCGCGCGCATGGCGGTCGCAACGGCCGGCCCGTCCAGGGGCACGTCCAGGGCCAACAGCACCCGGGCGCCCACGGGGAGAGTCTGGAACCCCCACGCGAAGACGGCGGGGTCGACGTCGGATCTCATGACCCCCGCCTCGGCGAACCGCGCGAACAGGTCGCGGCGGGCGCGATGCGCCTGGGCGATGCGCTGCTGCACCTGGCTGCGCAGGGCAGGATCGTTGCGCGCGGCAACCCCTATCTGGAGGAGCACGCGCTGCGAGACTGTGTCATGGGCGGCCGCGAGGAACTGGCCCGTCATGACGTCCGCCGATGCCCAGTAGGGATTGCGCTCCGCAAGAGCACCGACCAGATCCCAGGTCCACTCGTACCGGTCGGGAGCCAGTTCCACGAGGAGCACGTCGGCGAGCAGGTCGGCCTTGCCCCCATATCGCCGGTACAGAGCGCCGGTCGTCACGCCGGCGGCCGCAGAGACCCGGCGCGTGGACAGGGCCTCCGCTCCACGCTCGTGCAGGAGGGTCTGCGCCGCCTGGATCAGCGCGAGCGCGGTCGTGTCATTCCGGGCAGGCGGCGGCACCTGGGGGACATCGATCCCACCTGCGACCTGTCCGTCGGCCATGACCCGGCGCTCCCCGCGTTCCACGTCGCAGGCTTCGCGCAACCACGGGATGCGACCGAGCGGGGGACGGGACCCGGGAGCCCGATCACGTCGAGCAGGGCGTTGCCCAGCGAGTACACGGCCATGAACCACGCCATGCCCGGAGGGAGCCGGCAGGCCAACCCGTCGTGAAGGGTGCGCCACGCCTCGAGGGCCACCGGGTGCACAGGCGGCATGGTGGCGCCGGCAAGCATGATCTCCCCGAGGAGGGCGATGCTCGCCCTGCCGTCGTCGAGGACCCACGAGATAGCCTCGTCGGCATCCCTGGAGTTGCCGAGCCTGAGTGCGACCTCCGGTACGACGTGGTCGCGACCCACGTCAGCGATGAGTTGCGATCTCTCCGACCAGCGTTCGTAGAGCGCACCGGGAGAGTAGTAGGAGCGGCGCGCCACTCCGTCCATGGTGAAGTCCGCCTGCCCCACGGCGGCGAGTTCCTCCACCGCGCCCTCGATGAGTTCGCGCGCGGTCTCGTCGTGCTCTCCGTGCTCCCCGTGCACCCCGGCAGTCAAGCACGACGATTCGGGGCACGCCTCCCGGGCCGGCCGCGCCGCACCCGGCCGGCTCCGGCAGGCCGATAACGCTGCCTCGGAAGGCTGCGTACGCCCCTCCCCGAGTCCGGCTTTCCGTGCGACCGTGGTGCCGCGACACCCGGGGGGGCCGGTCGGGGGGATCGGTCCCCCCTGGGTGCCGTACGGGCATGGCGGGGAGGCATGGACGACCCTGACGACTGCTCGTCCGATCGGCTCCGGCTCGTCTACGCCCGGTGAGTGCCCCGGCCCATCGCGCCCAGGACCAAAGCCTCAGCGACCTCGGGAGGCAGGTCCCCATCGTCGTCCGTCGGGGGGCCTCAGTCCGGGTCCGGGCATCCGAATCTGTTCGGTAGCCGCCGCTCCGTGCCCGCGGTGGCGATGGCATGGGCGACGACGCCTGCCACCGTCGCGTTCCAGGTGAGGCCGGTGCTCTCGGGCTCGTTGACGGCCAGCGACTCCGCCCGGCTATGCGTGAGCGGGGAGGAGAAGCCCACCCGATGGGGCAGCACGGAGTCCGGCACGGACTGGGCCAGCGCGGCACGCCACTGCACGAAGCCGTCGTTGGGCCACTTGTCCCGGCGCCCGTCGATCTTCGCGAAATACGTCCCCGCGATCAGCGTGACCGGCACGCCATCGAGCACGCCCGCCTGAGCTGCCGACCAGGGCTCGAAGACATCCGGCTGGAAGAAGTCCACGATGTTCCTCACCGTGGGCACTTCGATGAGCGCCTTCACAGTCTGGACGCATACCTCGAGGCCATCGCAGGCGATCTCGGGCTGGTACGGGGGATTCGCCAGCATGACCGGCTCCCACGGGCTGCCCAGGGTCGTGAGCGACGTGAAGCGCACGGGCACTCCGCCCTGCTGCGCCTCGCGGATGCCGTTGCGGGAGAAGATCCCTCCCAGGGAGTGCGCCACCATGTCCACCTCGGCCACGCCGTGCTCCGCGGAAAGGTAGGCGAGGAAGCGGGAGAGGTGAACGCCACCGTCGTGCACGGAGTCGATCGAGGTGATCGTCACGTCGGCGGGGAGGGGCGCCGGGCCCTGGCCGAAGGGCCCGCCCAGGTCGTCGGCCTGGTCCTCGACCGGTCCGGGGCCCGTCATGGCTGGCGCGGTGAAGACCGGGACTCCCTGCGCCACCAGGAAGTCGCGGACGTAGGCCCAGGTGTTGCCCGCGGAGAAGCCTGTCCGGCAGGCCTCCGTCGGGGTGGTGAACGGTGTCACCGAGCCCACGCCGGAGACAAGAACCGCTGCGCGCATAGCCGCTCCCTCACCTCGTGTGTCGCAGCGGACCCTACTCCGCGCACTACGCGCCCGAGTGCCCCCGGGGCGGGACGCGACCGGTGAATCAGGAAGCGTCCGGATCCGCGCTGCACATGGGGCTGAGGCTGCGGCCCATGGCTCCGCGCACGAAGGTGTCGAGCGGCGAGCCCTGGTAGGCACCGGTCGCGGGGTTCTTCGCCGCGGCGTTGGGGATGTCCAGGTGGCCGACCTTGGGGAAGTAGTCGACCTCGAGATAGCCGGTCCCGTCGCAGTAGGCCGGCTCCAGGGAGTGGAAGAGCTGGTCGGTCAGGCAGTTCGTGCCCTGCACCTTGCCGTTGCCGTCCACGCACCAGATGATCGTGTCCGCGCGCCCCTGTGCGATGTAGATCGGAACCTTGCGTCCGTCGTTGTCCCTGGGCAACTTCGAATACGGGTTGACGCCGTTGGGTCCGGGCATGTTGAACTGCAGCCACGCGCACCAGTCCCGGATCGCCTGCGGTTGCGAACTCGGGTCGTTGCAGGTGGCGTCGATGCCGCCCTGCCAGGTGCCGGCGACCTTGGCTCCGGCGAAGGGCGGGGCGAAGAAGCGGTACTTGTCCGGATAGAGGTACTTCACGGCGAGGACGTAGAGATCGAGGAATCCGCTCTTGGACAGGCAGTGCTGGGCGATCTTGGGGGCGGTGTGGGCCCCGTCCGGGGTGAGCACATCCCGGTAGTCCACCTTCGCCGTGGGCCCGAAGGCGAAGGCGCCCGCCGTGGCGTTGGCGACCTCGCTCCAGGAGGCCATGGCAAAGCTGAAGAAGGCCACCCCGATGGGGAACTTCTTCTGCAGGCCCGGGTCGAAGTTGTACATGTCGAGATCACCGAGGTGCCGGCCCAGGTACGCCTTGGGCTGCCCCGGCGATGTCGTGAACTGGCTGGCCGGTGCCTCGGCGGCGACGCCCGCGAGGTTCAGCGTGGTGTCCCCCTGGCGCTTGAGGTAGTCCGCCGCGAGCTGGCCTGCCCACAGGGCCGAGCCGCCGCCCTGCGAGTGCCCCCACGTGACGAGGGGGAGCTGCGCGTTGGCCGCGACCGGAGCCAGCCCGAACCTGGCGGCATTGCGCGTCACCGTCCGAGCCGAGTCCAGCACGGCGAGACCCTCCGCCACCCCGAGGACGAACCGCTGCATCCCCGGCCCCCCGACGCCTGCCGAGGGGTAGTCGGTCGCCGCGACGGCGTACCCGCTGCGCAGCATGTTGTAGAGCGCCCCGTCCGACTGGTCCCCACCTGCTGCGACCGCGCCGATCCCCGTCGGCATGGGCCCGGCGAAGTTGACGGGCTTGTTGCTCGGCTGGCATTTCGCCTGCACCCCTAGGGTTCCGTGTGCCCAGGCCACGACGCCCTTGATCGCACCGTTCTTCAGGGAGCTCGCCGACGGGACCGCGATGAGCGCGCATGAGGCGACGACCGAGTCAGCGGCCCCGGTGGTCGCGTAGGCGACACGGTAGAGGCGGCCCGTGCCGAGCTTCGACGTCGCGGTCACGTCCTGAGGAGGGGCGAGGAGGTCGCCCGGCGCCGCACCGGCCAAGGCCGATGCGATGCCGGAGCCGAGGCAGACATTGCCTGCGATCGCGCTGGAGGTCGCCGCCGGGGCCTGCGTCGTCGACGTGAGGGCAGCCCGCTCCGCATGACGGGCCGGAAGCGCGGCGGCACTCGCGCTGGCGGCACTGGCAGCACCGAGTGACAGGGCAGCGATGACGGCCACGAACTTCATGAGGACCTCCCGATGGCGCCCCGGCGGATCGAGGCCCATTCAGGCTATGCGTGCGCCCGTCGCCGACGGTCGCGCTGGGCGGAATACCGCCCACGCATCGGACGTCAGCGTGCCGCCGCGGGCAGTCCGATGCCCAGCCCCCCATCCACGCCGTCCGAGCGCGGCACGACGCCGTACTCGGCTCGGATGTCGGAGAGTGGGCGGTGCGCGATCGCCAAGTGGTCGATCTGGCTGAAGTCGCCGTTGACCGCGGCACCCCGCTCGAAAGCCTCGCCGAGCATGTCCGCGGCCCCCGGCAGATGCAGTGCGCCCTGCCCCTGGGCGTCGGGATAGATGTCTCCGCCGTAGGGGATGAACTGCGCGGTGCTGCCGTGCTTGAGCAGGCCTGCCTCGTGGATGAGCAGGTTGGTCATGAACGCCATCCAGTTGGCGTCGGTGTCGCTCATCGCCAGCTTGAAGGCGCCGAGCGATATCTCCCCGGGCCCGGTGGGCTCGTACCCCGCTATGACGTGGTTCATGTCGTGGGCGATGTAGTACGCCGGCTCCGGCGTGGACGGTCCCGGGAGATGGAAGCCATTGCGCGCGTAGAACGCCAGGAAGGCCCACCCCAAAGTGCCCTCGGGCAGGTCGCGCAGCACCTCGACCTCCGGCAGCACCTCGCCGTCAGCCTCGTCGGGGCCCACGGGGTCGGAGAGCTGCGGGAGGTAGTTGCCGTAGGTGCGGATGAAGTCCGCACTCGCCCTCTCGGCATCCTCGCTGATCCATCTCTGCTCGGCCTCGATCTCGTCACCGCTGATCCCCAGGGCCGACGCGTACTCCTCCATGCGTGACACCTGCTCCTGGGAGTTGGGGTGGCGGCAGAAGGAGATGACGATGGAGAATTGGACGAACCTCCGCCGGTGCTCCGGATCCTGGAGCGCGTCGGCAACGGCTGACGGATCGATGTCGCCAAGCTCGGACGACTCCACGCCCCACAGGTGACGTGCCACCGCATCGATGACGCTGAGCTGCTCAGGTGTGGGTCCGCCTTCGACGTCGGCGACACCGAGGAGGCCTGACACGAAGACCGGCGTGAGGTCACGGGGGATGGAGAGGGCCATACGCGCAGGCTACGCGCACCCATCACGCTCGGTGGTGGGCCGCCAGGAATGCCCACAGCGCGCGGCTGGAATCCAGGTGCGGGTACGGCGGCCCCATGTAGCGCTCGGCGACTGATGACTGCGAGGGATGGCCCATCCAGGCATGCCCCGCGCCCTTCACCTCGAGGAACTGAACGCCGATGCCCGGGGGGCACCCCCTCCACCGGGTGAGGATGAGATCACGGTTGTCGGCGTCGCGGGTGCGCGCCACGGACGCGCGGCAGCCGTTGAGGCTCGCCAGCGTGCGCGCCGCCGAGCGGGGCGGACTGAAGCTGACACCCGAGATCCCGCTTCCCCTGCCTCCGCCGATGGGCACATTCGTGTCCGCGCTTCCATGGATCTGCATGCTGGACACAGCACGCCGCCCGTCCACATCGCACGCGGGAAACTCCAGAGAGGCCGACTGGGCTCCCACCGCAGCGAAGACATCGGAAGCCTCGCAGGCGAGACGCAGCGCCATCATGCCCCCGTTGCTGTGGCCGGCTGCGTACACGCGATCGCGGTCGACGCGGTGGGACCTCGCGATGTCGGCGACCACGGCCCGGAGGAAGGCGACGTCGTCCACTCCCCGCTCCGCTGCGGGACCGCAGCAGGCCCCCGCATTCCACGTACGTGCGCCCCCCGTGCCATCCGGGAATCGAGCCACCCCGTCGGGGTAGGCGACGATGAATCCGTTCGACGTCGCGAGGTCGTCGTAACCGCTATTGGCCTCGAACTGACGCCCGCTTCCCAGTCCCCCGTGAAGGGCCACGAGCAACGGGGCGCGTCCGCGGAGCCCCTCCGGAACGAACAGCCGATACGTCCTCTGGACGCCATCGGCGGTGACGAGGACATGGTCGGTCGTGGTCCCCGCTGGCGTGCGTGCCGGCACGGTGCCGGCGTAGAGGCAGAGCGATCCCATGCGTACCGAGGAGGGCAGAGCATCCGTTTGAGCAAGGGCACCCGGCGTCGCCCAGGCTCCCGCGAGGAGGACGCCGGCGAGCATGGTGACGGTGGCGAGCGGCAGCACGGCGCCAGTGTCTCAGCGGCGCGGCCCGGATGCGCGGCACGAGATGGCGCCGCCCGCATGCA
>JBJTJS010000042.1:0-12492 GCA_046096085.1 bacterium | reverse complement strand
ACGGTGACGAGGGCCCATCCGAGCGTGCCGGCCAGGGCCAGCCCGAGCACGATGCCCAGGAGCAGCGCGTCCCATCCGATGTAGCCCAGGAAGAGCCCGTGGTCCGCGAGGAGCTTGACGTCGCCCATGCCGAGCCCCGCGGGGGCGACGAGGGCGAGCACGAGGAAGGAGGCCAGGCAGGCAGCGGCGGCCATCCAGGCGCGGCCGTAGTCGGCCAGGCCGCCCTCGAGGAGGGCTCCGACGAGCAGGCCGGCGGCCCCCGCCACGAGCAGGAGCCCCACGAGGGCGTCGGGGATGCGGTGCCGTGCCAGGTCCGTGCGGGAAATCGCCACGCCGAGAACCGCGAGCGCCCACCAGGCGGGCAGCGTGGCCCACGGCAGGCGACCCGCCACGCCCGCCGTGACGCACACCGCGGCGACGGCGCATGCCAGGCACGTCGCGAGGCGTGCCGGATCGCCCCGCCGGGCGGGCTGGCGAGCCTCGCGGTGCCCCGAGGGAATGGCCGGGCCGGACGCTGCCGCGGGCCCTTCATCGACCGGCTGGCGCTGTGGTCCCTCACCACCGGGCCCGCACGCCGCCCCCAGGATTGCCGCGAGTGCCAGCAGGGCGATCGCGCCGTCGACCGGCATGTCCCCTCCCTGTCCCCCGCGGCTACTCCCGGGCCACCGCCGCTTCCAGGGCGGTGCGCATGGCGTCGACGGGCGGCTCCTGCCCCGTCATCAGCCGGACCTGGTCCGCCGCCTGCCAGAGCAGCAGCGGGAGACCCCCCTCCGCCATGCCGCCGCGGGCACGCCACGCGGGAACGAGGTGTCCGGCCTGATCACCGTAGGCCACGTCGAGGAGGATTCCCGGGTCGTCGGGGACGTCCTGTGCATAACGGTCCGCAGCGTCCCCGGGGACGGTCGAGACCACCAGGTCGGCGTCGAGATGGTGATGCGCCTCCTCCCAGGACACGATGCGCAGGTCACGGCCGAGGCCGGCGGCGATGCGCACGAGGTGCGCTCCCTTCGCGGGGTCGCGGAGGGCGGCGTAGGCGACCTCGATGCCGAGGAGGTCGAGAGCGGCGATGGCACTTCCCGCCGTGGCCCCGCCACCCAGGATCGTGGCGCGCGACAGGTCGGCGTGGGGCGCCATCTCCCGGATCGCCCGGACCATCCCCATGACGTCGGTGTTGTGGCCGTGCCGGCGCCCATCGCGGACGACCACGGTGTTCGCCGCCCCGACCGCGTCGACGGTGGGGCTGGTGTCGTGGAGCAACGGGAGCACCGCGGTCTTCAGCGGCATCGTGAGCGACAGCCCGACCCACCGGTCGTCCAGGGAATCCATGAACTCCGCGAGTTCGTCCTCGCGGACGTCGAGGGCGTCGTACCGCCAGTCCAGGCCCAGCGCAGCGTAGGCCGCCCGGTGCAGCACCGGGGAGAGACTGTGCCCGATGGGAGACCCGAGGACCGCGGCGCGACGGGCGACAGGAGTCACGGGGTGGCCGACGCGGAGGGGCGCGGAGCGTTCGACGCCCCGTAGCCCTCGCGGAACTTCTGCTTCCACTGCAGGAACTGGTCGTAGCTCGCGGTGAACCGCGTCGTCAGCGTGTCGGGATCGGAGGTGACGAAGTAGAGCCAGTCCCCCGCGGCCGGGTTGAGCGCGGCCTCGATCGCCTCCTGGCCCGGCGAGTTGATGGGCGTCGGCGGCAGACCGTCGATGGCGAAGGTGTTGTAGGGGGACTCCACGGACAGCATCTGCTCGGTGAGGAAGAAGGTGTCGGTCTTGAGGGCGTAGTTCACCGTCGAGTCGAACTGGAGCTTCATTCCCTCCTTGAGCCGGTTGTAGGCCACCCGTGCCACCTTCCTGAAGTCGCTCGGCGCCGCCTCCGCCTGCACCAGGCTGGCCACGATGAGGACCTCGTACGGGGACATCCCGATCTTCTTCGCGCGTTTGACGAGATTCAGCTCGGCCGCGGCCAGGTCGAAACGCCGCACCATGGAGGTGAGGACTTCGCTCGCCGATCGCCCGGGGATGACGTCGTACGACGCCGGGAAGAGCAGCCCCTCCGGCCGCCCGTCGGCCCACTCCGGACGCGCGAGGGCCTCCGGCTCTCCCAGGGCGGCCGCGAGATCGGCCTCCGGGAGGCCCGTGGCCGCTGCCGTGATGCGCACCGTCTCGTCGATGCGCAGGCCCTCGGGGAGGACGAGCGGGGCCGCGCGGGATGCGGGATCCAGCATGGCGTCGATGACACTCGCGGGGTCCATCCCCGTCGTGAGGGAGTAGACGCCCGGGCCGATGCGGGTGGCCCTGTCGTCGAGCTCCGCGCTGGCGAGGAACCCCGATGCGGACGCGACGACCCCGGCGGACTCCAGGCTCCTCGCGACCGTGGCCAGGGAGTCCCCGGTGTTCACGACCACGAGGACGGGGGTGCCGGCCACCGCCGCGGCCCGCTCCTCCGGAGCCAGGGTGCGCACCGTGGTGACGGCCCAGACGCCGGCCACGACGAGGGCCAGGACGCCCAGGGCCGCCAGCGTCCACCGCACGGGGCTGCGCCGGTTGCGGGACGGAGGCAGGGGGTCCTCGGTGAGGAAGGGCAGCAACTGGCTCATGGCCCGGCTCCCTTCCTCCCCGCGCGACCGGCGCGTGACTAGACGGTAACCGCCGTGCCCGCCAGTGTCCCGGTGGCGCGCTCGATCGACAAGGCCTGCTCCAGGATGATGACCGCCGCCACCTGGTCGACCACGGACCTGCTCGACCGCGTGGACCTCCCGGCATCGCGCAGGGACCGCTGGGCATCCACCGTGCTGAGACGCTCGTCCACCAGACGGACCGGGCAGGGCGCGACCACCGCGAGTCCCTCGGCGAACTCGCGCGCCGACCGCGCCGCGATGCCCTCCCCGCCGGCCAGGGAGACCGGCAGGCCGACGTAGAGCACGAGCGCCTCGAGCTCGACGCAAAGGCCGACGATGCGCTGGACCGTGGCCGAGTCCCGGGCCAGGGTCTCCACCGGCGAGGCCAGGATCCCGTCCGGATCGCAGCGCGCGACGCCCACGCGCACCGACCCGACGTCGACGGCGAGCCGCACGCCCCGGGTCACCGCAGCGCTCACGACAGGCCCCGCTACTCCGCGGCCCGCGACCGCACGAACTCGTGGACGGCCGCGAACGCCGCCTCCAGTCCCTCCGGTGCCGTGCCCCCGCCCTGCGCGATGTCGTCCTTGCCGCCCCCGCGGCCGTCGACCGGGGGCAGTGCCGCCTGCAGCACCTCCTTCGCGGACACGCCGAGTTCCTGCGCCCGCGGATTGACGACGGCCACGAGCGCCAGGCGCCCGTCGGTGACCGTCGAGCCGATCATGACGACGCCGCGGTCGGGACGGGCGGCGCCGCGTCCACGCAGCGCCAGCTCGCGCAGGTCGTTCGCGCTGAGGCCGTCCGGCGCGCGATAGGTCCACAGCCGGAACGGCCCGTAGTCGCGCCCCTCGCCAATGACCCCCTCGACATTCGACGTGAGCTCGGCGCTGCGCACGCGCTGCAGCTCGCGCTCGGCCTCCTTAAGCCGCCCGAGGATGCCCTCGATCCGCTCGGGGAGTTCCTCGGGCCGCGCCTTGACCAGCTGGGTGAGCCGCCCCACGAGCACATGCTCGCGGGCCAGGTGGCGGTAGGCGTCCACGCCGACCAGCGCCTCCACCCGGCGCACCCCGGAGCCGATGGAGCCCTCGGAGAGGAAGGTCACGACGCCCAGCTGCCCCGACCTCTCCGCGTGGGTCCCCCCGCACAGCTCATGGGCCCAGTCGCCGACGGAGATCACGCGGACCTCCGGCCCGTACTTCTCGCCGAAGAGCGCCATGGCACCGAACGCACGCGCCTCGTCCTGCGTCATCAGCCGGGCCATGACGTCGTGGTCGGCGGTCAGGACGTCGTTGACCCTCGCCTCGACGTCGCGCAGGGTGCCATCGCCCACGGCGGTGGGGCTGGGGAAGTCGAAGCGCAGCCTCCCCGGCGCGTTCTCGGATCCCATCTGCGTGGCGGTGTCGCCCAGGAACTCGCGGACGGCGCGATGGACGAGGTGCGTCGCCGTGTGCGCACGGGAGATGGCGCGTCGACGCTCGACGTCGACCATGCCCACCTCTTCGTCGCCGGCGGACACCTCGCCCTCCGCCACGGTGGCCCGGTGCACGAAGAGCCCGGGCACGGGCGTCTGGACGTCGTAGACCTCCAGGACGCCGCCGCCCGCGAGTCGGATGGTGCCGTGGTCTCCGAGCTGCCCGCCCGCCTCGGCGTAGAACGGCGTGCGATTGAGCACGATCTCGACGTGCTCGCCCTCGCGGGCCACGGGGACGGCCACGCCGTCGCGCAGAACGCCCGTGATGACGCCCTCCGAGATCGACTCCTCGTAGCCGGTGAAGGCGGTGGTGCCGCCCGTCTCCAGGACCTCACGGTAGGCCGTCACGGCGGTGACACCGGCCTTGCGGGAGCGGGCGTCGGCCTTGGCGCGCTCCCGCTGCTCGGCCATGAGCCGCCGGAAGCCCTCCTCGTCGACGTCGAGCCCCTGCTCACGGGCCATCTCCAGGGTCAGGTCGATGGGGAACCCGTAGGTGTCGTGGAGCTCGAAGGCCTGGTCGCCGGGGAGGACCCCTCCGCCGTTCGAGCGCACCTCGGCGGCCGCGAGGTCGAAGATCTGCGTGCCCGTGCGCAGAGTCTGAAGGAACGCGGACTCCTCCTGGGTCGCGACGCTCGTGATGCGTCGCGCCTCGTCGTTGAGCTCCGGGTACTGCGGCGCCATCACCCGGATCGTCGTGTCCATCAGCGGGTCCATGGACGGATCTCCCGCCCCCAGCAGCCTCATGTTGCGGACCACGCGGCGCAGCAGCCTGCGCAGCACGTAGCCCCGTCCCTCATTGCCGGGCGTGACGCCATCCCCGATGAGGAACGCGCAGGTGCGGCTGTGGTCGGCGATGACCCGCAGGGCAACGTCGGCCCCCTCGCCCGAGCCGTAAGCGACGCCCGTAAGCTCGCTCGCGCGGTCGAGGATGCCGCGGGTCGTGTCGATCTCGTAGATGTTGTCCACGCCTTGCAGGAGGGCGGCCATGCGCTCCAGCCCCATGCCGGTGTCGATGTTCTTGGCGGGCAGGGGCCTCAGGATGTCGAAGTCCTCCTTGGACCTCACCGTGGAGAGCTCGTCCTGCATGAACACGAGGTTCCACACCTCGAGATAACGGTCCTCGTCCACGACCGGGCCGCCCTCGCGGCCGAACGCCGCACCCCGGTCGTAGTAGATCTCCGAGCAGGGGCCCCCGGGCCCCGGCACCCCCATGGACCAGTAGTTGTCGCGGGCGCTGCGTCGCTGGATGCGCTCCCGGGGAATGCCCACCTCGCGATGCCAGATGTCGGCGGCCTCGTCGTCGTCGTCGTACACCGTGACCCAGAGACGATCCTCGGGGAAGCCGTACCCCCCCTCCGCCTGCGCTGAGGTGAGGAGCTCCCAGGCGAAGGGAATCGCGCCGGCCTTGAAGTAGTCCCCGAAGGAGAAGTTGCCGGCCATCTGGAAGAACGACGCGTGCCGCGTGGTCTTGCCCACCTCCTCGATGTCGAGGGTGCGGACGCACTTCTGCACTGACGTCGCGCGCGGGTACGGCGGCGGCGCCTCGCCGAGGAAGTACGGCTTGAACGGCACCATGCCGGCGTTCACGAAGAGCAGCGTCGGGTCGTCGAGGAGGAGCGATGCCGAGGGGACGACCTGGTGCCCCCGATCGGCGAAGTAGCTGAGGAAGCGGGTCCTGATCTCGGCGGAGTCCATCACCGGTCACCGGAGGCGTCGACCCGTGCCTGCGCCTGGGACTCCGCGAGCACGCGGGCCGCGGCGGCGCCGGTGGCCCCGCCCGCCGGAGCCCGGCCGACGGCTCCGGGACGTCCACCCGGGCGGGGTGCGGGCGACAGCCCGGCGGCGGCCCGAGACGCCGCGCTGCCCGCGATCAGCCCGCGCGCCGTCGCCGCCAGGTTCGTGGCCGAGCCCGTCGCCGCCTGGACGCTCCCGACGACGCCGCGCTCGCGCGCCTCCTCGAGGAGGCGCTGGCCACGCCGGTAGGCGTACACGCCGCCTGCGGCCCCGAGGGCCACCCACACCAGCCTGCTCACCGGCTCACCTCCTCGACCCGTCCGCCTCGGCGCCCTCGTCGGCGACCGCCGGCGGGTCCGACCCTAACGCCTCCGTGGCGTGCGCTGCCCCGGACACCGCGTGACGCAGGCGTGCGTGCAGCTCGGCCCACCGGGCCTCGGCGCCGTGGGAGGTCGGGCGGTAGTAGCGGCGGCCGACGATGGGGTCCGGCGCGTACTGCTGCTCCGCCACTCCGCCCGGCACGTCGTGGGGATACGCGTAGCCGCGACCGTGGCCGAGGTCGCGGGCCCCCGGGTAGTGCGCGTCGCGCAGGTGGGGTGGGACCGTGCCGATGCGCCCTGACCGCACGTCGGCCTGCGCCGCGTCGACGGCCAGGATGACAGCGTTCGACTTGGGGCTGAGGGCGAGGTGGATCGTGGCGTGGGCCAGCGTGAGACGGGCCTCCGGCATCCCGAGCAGCTGCACGGCCTGGGCGGCAGCGACGGCCGTCTGCAGGGCGCTCGGATCCGCCATCCCGATGTCCTCGCTGGCGAGGATCATGAGCCTCCGGGCGATGAAGCGGGGGTCCTCGCCCGCTTCGATCATCCGCGCGAGGTAGTGCAGTGCGGCGTCGACGTCGCTCCCGCGCACGCTCTTGATGAACGCGCTGATCACGTCGTAGTGCTGGTCCCCGTCCCGGTCGTACCGCACCGCCGCCCTCTGGACGGCCGCCTCCACGTCCGCCACCTCGATCTCGCCTCCGGCCCCGCGTGCCGACAGGACCAGTCCGGCCGCGGCCTCGAGGGCGGTGAGAAGGCGCCGTGCATCGCCGGCGGCCACGCGCAGCAGGTGCTCCCGGGCCGCGCCGGACAGGGAGACCTCCCCCGCGAGCCCCCGGGGGTCGGCCAGGGCGCGGTCCGCCAGTCGCGCGAGGTCCGCGTCGTCGAGCGGCTCGAGGGTGAGCACGAGGCTGCGCGACAGCAGGGGGGAGACCACCGAGAAGCTGGGGTTCTCCGTCGTGGCGGCAATGAGGGTCACCCACCCGTTCTCGACGGCCGGAAGCAGGGCGTCCTGCTGGGTCTTGCTGAAGCGGTGGACCTCGTCGACGAAGCGGACCGGGCCACGGCCGCGCATCCCCAGGCCGGCGCGCGCCGCCTCGATCACCTCGCGCACCTCCTAGACCCCCGCGGTCACGGCCGAGAGCTCGACGAAGCGCCGCCCCGTCGACACCGACACCATGCTCGCCAGGGTGGTCTTGCCCGTGCCGGGGGGACCCCACAGGATGACCGAGACGGCCGCGCCCTCGTCGCCTTCGAGCAGGCGCCGCAGCGGCGAGCCCACCGCCAGCAGATGCTGCTGCCCGACCAGGTCGTCCAGGGTCCGCGGCCGCAGGCGAACGGCGAGCGGGGCACCCGGCCGTTCCGGTCCGGAACCCGCGTCGAAGAGGCTGGCGGTCATCCCGCGCGAGCCTACGCGGGCTCGCGCCGCTGGGGCACGCCGCGGCGAGGGAGCCAGCCCGACCGGTAGCGCGCGACCTCCTGGAATCCCACGGACCGGTAGAGGGCGGCGCCCGCGGCGTTGTCGGCGTACATCTCGAGGTAGACCAAGGGCTCTCCCCGCAGGAACGCGCCGCTCACGAGGGCCGCCGTGACAGCCCTGCCGAGACCGCGGCCACGCTCCTGGGGGTCGGTGCAGATGCTCACCAGGTGAGGGACGTCCCCGGCGATGACGGACTCAGCCCCGACGGCGAGGAGCCGCCCCTGCCGTTCGACGCCCACCCATCGGCGCACGCTGTCATCCCCGGCGAACACGTAGGCCGACTCGGAGTGAGCCAGGACCTCGTCGATGCGTGCATCGGTGGCCTGCAGTTCGCTCACGGGGGACGCCCATCGGCGCAGCGAGGGGACGGCGACGCCGGCCCGGGCCACCCAGATCGACCAGTGGCCGGGGTCGGCGATGGTGAGCCGCTCGGGCAGGCGCGGGTACACGTCGGCATGAACGTGGATCCCGTCGATGCCGTGCCGCTCCATGATCATGTCGAGGAGGTCGACGATGCGACCGGGGTCGTCCCCGAGGGCCCCGACCCAGAGCTCTCCCGCGCGTCGCCCCGGCCTGACGAAGGCGACATGGTCCCCGTCGACTCGGTAGTCGACGACCTGGGCGTCCTGCAGGTTGAATCGCAGGAAGGGGTCAGTCGGACGCGCGGCCCGCAGCGGGTGCTGCATCGATGCCCGCCTCCTTGCGCTGCCGGGGCGTGATCGGCGTCGGGGCGCCGGTGAGCGGGGCCTGGCCACCGCCCGTCTTCGGGAACGCGATGACGTCGCGGATGCTCGGCGCCCCCGCGAGCAGCATGGCGACCCTGTCGAGACCGAAGGCGATGCCTCCGTGCGGGGGCGGGCCGTACTGGAAGGCCTCGAGGAGGAAGCCGAACTTCGACTGTGCCTCCTCCTCGGACATCCCGAGGAGGGCGAACACCCGCTCCTGAACGTCGCGGCGGTGGATGCGTACCGACCCGCCGCCGATCTCATTGCCGTTGCACACCATGTCGTATGCCCAGGCGAGTGCCGCGTCGGGCGCGGACTCGAAGGAGTCGATCCACTCGGCATTGGGCGAGGTGAAGGGGTGGTGCACGGCGGTCCATCCCTGCGTGCCGTCGTCCTCCTCGGTGCGCTCGAACATCGGCGCGTCGACGACCCACAGGAACGACCAGGCGGACTCGTCGATGAGGCCGAGGCGGTGGCCGACCTCCACGCGCGCCGCGCCCAGCAGAGCGCGGGCGTCGGACGCGGGACCCGCGGCGAAGAAGGCGCAGTCCCCCGGCGAGGCGCCCACGGCGGCCTGCAGCCCCCCGCGCTCGGCGTCCGAGAGGTTCTTCGCGACCGGGCCGCCCAGTTCGCCATCGGCCCCGAACGTCACATAGGCGAGGCCCTTCGCCCCGCGCTGCTTCGCCCACTCCTGCCAGGCGTCGAAGGTCCGCCGCGGCTGGTCGGCACCGCCCGGCATGACGACGGTGCCGACATAGGGCGCGTGGAAGACGCGGAACGGCGTCTCGCGGAAGTAGTCGGTGAGGTCGACGAGCTCGAGGCCGAAGCGCAGGTCCGGCTTGTCCGTGCCGAAGCGGCGCATGGCCTCGGCGTAGGGCATGCGGGGCACCTGGCCGATGTCGACCCCGAGGATGTCCTGCCACAGCGCGCGCACGACGGACTCGCCGACCTCGATCACATCCTCCTGCCCGACGAAGGACATCTCGATGTCGAGCTGGGTGAACTCCGGCTGCCGGTCCCCGCGGAAGTCCTCATCTCGGTAGCACCGCGCGATCTGGAAGTAGCGCTCCATGCCCGCGACCATGAGCAGTTGCTTGAAGAGCTGCGGAGACTGCGGCAGGGCGTACCAGTTGCCGGGCTGCAGCCGGGCGGGCACGAGGAAGTCGCGGGCACCCTCCGGCGTCGACGCGGTGAGGGTGGGCGTCTCGATCTCGACGAAGTCGCGCTCGAGCAGCACGTCGCGGCAGATCTGGTTCAGCCGGGAGCGCATCCGAAGGTTGTTGCCGACGGACGGCCGTCTCAGGTCGAGGTAGCGGTAGCGCAGGCGGGCCTCCTCGCCGATGGTGGCCCGGTCGTCGACCGGGAAGGGCAGCGGCGCGGCCGGGCTGAGGACCTCGACCTCGCTCGCCTCCACCTCGAGGCCGCCCGTGGGGATATCCGGGTTCTCGTTCCCCTCCGGGCGCCGCCTCACGGTCCCGACGACGCGCAGGCAGTACTCGTCGCGCAGGCCGTGGGCAACCTCGGGATCGTTCACGACGACCTGGACGATCCCGCTCGAGTCACGGAGGTCGAGGAAGGCGACCCCCCCGTGGTCGCGACGCCGGTCCACCCAGCCTGCCAGCGCGATCTCGGCGCCCTCGTCCGCGCTCGTGAGCGTGCCGGCCCGGTGCGTGCGGATCACGATGCTCCCTCTTCGCTCTCGGTTGGGGCCACGACGCGTGGCCGCAGGTCAGTATCGGGGGGCGTCCACGTTGCGGCATCGGCACCCACCTGCTCGCCGCTGCGAATGTCCTTGACCGTGTCGCCCCCGGACTCGGGGAACCAGACGTAGGGGATGCCTCGCCGATCCGCATGCTTGATCTGCTTGCCGAACTTCTCCGCGCGCGGGGCCACCTCGCAGGGGATGCCGCGCGAGCGCAGCGCGTGAGCGACGGCGTCGCTCGCCGCGCGCGACTGCTCGTCCACGACGGCGACGAGCACGGCCGAGGGCACCTTGCGCGTCGCGTGAGCCAGGTCGCGGCCGAGGAGGAGGGAGACGAGACGCGTGACGCCCAGGGAGATGCCGACGCCGGGGTACGTCGTGCGGCCGTCGGTGGCGAGCGCGTCGTAGCGACCCCCGGAGCAGATGGCTCCGAGGGACTCGAACCCCTCGAGCGTCGTCTCGTAGACCGTCCCGGTGTAGTAGTCGAGGCCCCGCGCGACGTGGAGGTCGGCCTCGATCGCACCGGGGCGCACCCGCCGCGCGGCCTCGACCACCGCGACGAGCTCCGCGAGGCCCTCGTCGAGCAGCGGGTCGCTCACCCCGAGAGCGCGGACCTCGTCGGCCACGCTGCCGTCCGTCCCCCTGATCCGGGCCAGCGCCAGCACGCTGTCGGTGGCATCCTCGCCGAGGCCGGGTTCGAGGAGCAGCGCGCGGACCTTGGCGGGCCCGATCTTGTCCAACTTGTCGATGGCCCGCAGCACGGCGGGCACGTCGTCGATGCCGAGGCCGCGGTAGAAGCCCTCCAGCACCTTGCGGTTGTTCACGTGGATGGTCGCGGGAGGGAGGAAGGGCAATGAGGCGAAGGCCTCGGCCATCACCAGAGCCATCTCCGCATCGTGGTGGGTCGCGAGGCGATCGACGTCGACGATGTCGATGTCGGCCTGCGTGAACTCGCGGAAGCGGCCCTCCTGCGGACGCTCGCCGCGCCAAACCTTCTGGACCTGGTAGCGGCGCAGGGGGAAGTCGAGGCGCGACGCGTTGTCGACGACGAAGCGCGCGAAGGGCACGGTGAGATCGAAGTGGAGGGCAAGCGAGTCCTCGTCGCCCGCCTCGCTGTGCAGGCGGCGTACGGCGTACACCTCCTTGTCGATCTCGCCCTTGCGCAGGAGCACGTCGACCGGCTCCACGCTGCGGGTCTCCAGCGGGGTGAAGCCGTGGAGCTCGAAGACGCGGCGCACCGCGTCGAGAACCTCGAGTTCCACGAGTCGGCCTTCGGGGAGCCACTCCGGGAACCCGGACAGGCTGGTGACGCCCGTCAGGGGCGGCTTGGCCGACCCGCCGGGCCGCTGCGCCATCACAGGCCCCTCGTCGGCATCCGGCCGATGCCCCCGCCGGCCAGGTCCGCCAGGTAGGGGTTGCTCGCCCGCTCCTCGCCGATGGTGGTGAGGTCCCCGTGGCCGGGCATGACGACCATGTCGTCGTCCTGCGGAAGGACCACCCGGCGCAGGCTGTCGACCATGGCGGCCGGATCCCCGCCGGGCAGGTCGGTGCGGCCGATGGACCCGGCGAAGAGCAGGTCCCCGGAGAGCATGACCGGAGGCCGGTTCCCGTCGCGCGCCGCGATGAACACCGACGACCCCTCGGTATGGCCCGGCGCGTGCGCGACCGCGAGCGGCACGCCGGCGATCTCGAGCACCTCGCGGTCCGCGATCACGCGCACGTCATCAGGCTCGGTGAGCTCCAGGGCGCCCTGCGTCATCGAGAGCAACTGCTCGCGCGACTTGGTGAACGTCGACCCGATGATGTCGGCCAGGCGATAACGGTCGTCGGCGTGGATATACGCCGGGATTCCATGGCCTGCCGTCAGCGGGGCCACGGACCACACGTGGTCGACGTGGCCGTGGGTGAGGAGGACGGCCACCGGGCGCAGCCGATGCTCGCGGAAGATGTCGCTCAGGCCCGCCATGCTGTCCTGGCCGGGATCGACCACCAGGCAGTCCTCGCCCTCTCCGGCGGCGACCACGTAGCAGTTCGTGCCCCACGCGCCCGCCGGGAAGCCGGTGACCAGCACGGTGACCTCCGCATCGGGCGCGGCCCGGGGGCCGCGGGCTCAGGGACCCGGGGCGGCCCGGGCAGTGTCGGCAGCCTACCCGCGGCCCCCTCGGGCGGATGCGCTCGCCGGGTAGCCCGCGGGCATTACGTACACTCACGCATCGACGGGGGCCCGGCCCCCCGTCGACCATGGGGCTGCTGGAGGGAGGATCCGTGGGGTCCAGCAAGCGAGCGCGCGAAGTGGCGCGGGCCCTGGCCGAGCGGCAGGCGGCCCGCCGCGCCGAGGCAGCGCAGCGGCGTCGCCGCCGCCACCAGGTCATCGCCGTCCGCGCCGGCCGCGTCGTCCTCGCCGGTGGCGTCGCCTGGTTCGCGGGGAACCGCCGCAGCGACACCCGCGGG
>JBJTJS010000041.1:0-5011 GCA_046096085.1 bacterium | reverse complement strand
CGGCGAGCACACCGACTACAGCGGCGGGCTCGTCCTGCCCTTCGCCCTCGACCAGCGCGCCCACGTCGCCGTGGCAACGCGGGACGACGACCGCATCCGCCTCGCCCTCGCCGGCGGGGAGCGCGCCGAACTCACGCTCGCGGATCTCGGCCCTGGCTCGCCCGCGGGCTGGGCGGCGTACCTCGCCGGTGCCGTGTGGGCCCTGCGCGAGGCGGGGTTCGACATCCCCGGCTTCGATCTCGCGCTGGAGTCCCGCGTGCCCGTCGGCGCCGGCCTGTCGTCGTCCGCGGCGCTCATGTCGGCGACCCTGCTCGCCCTCGATGGGATCCACGGGCTGGGCCTCGACCGGCCAGCCCTGGCCGCACTGGGGCGTCGCGCGGAGAACGTCGTCGCGGGAGTGCCGTGCGGCGCGATGGACCACGCGGCATCCCTGCTCTGCACGACCGGGCACGCGCTCCTCCTCGACACCGGCAGCGAACGCACACGACAGGTGCCCCTCGATCCCGAGGCCCGCGACCTGGCCCTGCTCCTCCTCGACACCGGGCATCCGCATGCGCTCGCCGACGGGCGGTACGCCCGGTGCCGCGCCGCCATCGACGCAGCGAACGCGGTGACGCCGCTCGCCGCCCTGGACCCGGACGACCTCGCAGCACTCCCTACGGGCACGAGCGACGACGTACGCCGAGCCGCGCGGCATGTGGTCACGGAGAACGCCCGCGTCCGCGCCGCGGTGGCGCTGCTCGACGCGGGACAACTCGAGGACATCGGGCCGATCCTCGACCGGTCGCACGCCTCCCTGCGCGACGACCTGCGCGTGAGCTCCCCGGGGCTCGACGCCATCACGTCTGCCGCACGCGCGTCGGGCGCGCTGGGTGCCCGCATGACCGGTGCCGGCTTCGGGGGCAGCGCCATCGCCCTCGTCCCGAGGGACCGCATCGACGCCGTCACGCGCGCGGCCAGCGACGCGGTCCCCGGAGCTCGCATCCGACAGGTCACGCCCTCGGCGGGCGCCTGCCGGGACGACTGACCTGGCGCGATCGCCCTCCGGGGGATGTGCGCCCGTGGTGCAATAAGGCGATGGAGTTGACCGCCTCAGCAGACCCCTTCCCCGCGTTCCCGCCCGGCTTCGCCTGGGGCACCGCGAGCGCGGCGTACCAGATCGAGGGTGCGTGGGACGAGGACGGCAAGGGCCCGTCGACGTGGGACACCTTCGTGCACCAGCCCGGCCGCGTCGCCGGTGGCCAGACCGGCGACGTGGCGTGCGACTTCTACCACCGGTGGGAGTCCGATCTCGACCTGATGGCCGACCTCGGAGTCAATGCGCACCGCTTCTCGGTGTCGTGGGCGCGCGTGCTCCCGGCCGGGCGAGGCGCTGTCAACGAGGCAGGGATGGACTTCTACGACCGCGTGGTCGACGGACTCCTCGCCCGAGGCATCGCCCCCTACGTCACGCTGCACCACTGGGACCTCCCCCAGGCGCTCGAGGACGAGGGCGGCTGGACGAGCCGAGCGACCGCCGAGGCGTTCGCCGAGTACGCCGCCCTCATGGGCGAGCGGCTCGGTGACCGCGTCACCGGGTGGATCACCCTCAACGAGCCCTTCGTCCTCGCGTCGTTCGGGCACTCGTTCGGCGTGCACGCGCCGGGGCGCACGATGTTCCTCGGCGAGTGGGCCGTCGTCCACCACCTGCTGCTCGCGCACGGCCTCGGGGTGCGGGCCCTGCGGGCCGCGGGGGTCACCGGGGACGTCGGCATCACCCAGAACCTCTCCCCGGTCTGGCCGCTCACCGACTCGCCCGGGGACGTCGCCGCCGCAGCGAAGCTCGATGCGCTCTACAACCGGCAGTGGCTCGACCCCATCCTCCTCGGGACGCAGCCGGTCGACCCTGAGGCGACGTACCCGGGGTCGGACTTCAGCGTCGTCCGGCCCGGCGACGCGGCGATCATCGCGACGCCCATCGACTTCCTCGGCGTCAACTTCTACAACCCCCAGCAGGTCAAGGAGGCGGCAGCGGACAACCCCATGGGCTTCGAGCTGGTGCCCATCGAGGGAGTGCCGCGTACCGGGTTCGACTGGCCCGTCGTGCCCGGTGCCCTCACCGAGCTTCTCGTCGGCCTGCGGGAGCGATACGGCGACGCCCTGCCCCCGATGTTCATCACCGAGAACGGCACCTCGATCCCCGACGCCATCGGCGCCGACGGTCGGGTCCGCGACTCCTTCCGCATCGCCTACCTCGACCGTCACCTGCGCGCGATCGCCGACGCGATGGCGGCCGGGGTCGACATGCGCGGCTACTTCTGCTGGACGTTCACCGACAACTTCGAGTGGGCCGAGGGATTCGACCAGCGATTCGGCCTGGTGTACGTCGATCCCGGCACGCAGGTGCGCACCCCCAAGGACTCCTTCGCCTGGTACCGCCAGGTCATCACCGGCAACGCCCCGGAGGTCGCGCCATGACCACGCCGCCCGTCCCCACCGCCGCGCTGGCCGAGCCCACCGTCCGCGTGCGCGCGCCGTTCCTCGCCACCTTGGCCCTGGCCAACCTCGGCATCTGGCTGGCCTTCTTCACCCCGATCCAGAACCTCCTCCCGCGCTTCTCCGAGGACATCGCGGGCACTGATGGGAAGGAGGCCGCGCTCGCGCTCGTCGCCGGCGCCGGGGCATTCGTCGCGATCATCGCCAACCCGCTCGCCGGCGCGCTGTCCGACCGCACGACCTCCCGCTTCGGCCGGCGCCGGCCCTGGATCCTGCTCGGATCGCTGTTCGGCGCGGTGTTCATCGCGCTGCTGGCCACGCAGAGCAGCGTCGTCGGCCTCGCGGTCGTCTGGGGCCTCGGTCAGGCCGCGATCAACTCCTCGTACGCCGGGCTCACCGCGACGATCCCCGACCAGGTCCCGGTGGCCCAGCGCGGCGTGGCGTCCGGATGGGTGGGCCTCAGCCAGACACTCGGCATCGTCCTGGGCGTCGCGCTCGTGTCATTCGTGGTGCTCGGACTCGCGCCGGGGACGTACCTCACCGCCATCCTCGCCTTCCTCCTCGTGATCCCGTTCGTCCTCTTCCTCAAGGACCCGCCGCTGCCGCGAGCCGACCGGCCACCGTTCAAGCTCGGGGAGTTCCTCCGCGGATTCTGGGTGTCCCCGCGCCAGCACCCGGACTTCGCCTGGGCGTGGCTGGCCCGCTTCCTCGTCTCACTCGGCTCCGCGATGGCGACGCTGTACCTGCTGTTCTTCCTGCAGGACCGCGTCGGCCTCGACGAGACGGCCGCGGGCCAGGGCCAGACGTTGCTCGTCGGGCTGTACGCGCTCGGCACGATCCTCACCGCCGTCATCGGCGGCCTGCTCTCCGACCGCAGCGGCAGGCGCAAGGTCTTCGTCATCGTCGCGACGCTCATCATGGCGCTGGCGGCCCTCATCCTCATCGGCACGACGACCCTCCCCCTCGCGATGGTCGCCGCCCTCATCCTCGGTCTCGGGTACGGCGTCTACCTCGCGGTCGACCAGGCGCTCATCACCCAGGTGCTGCCCAACGCGGAGGACCGCGCCCGCGACCTCGGCGTCATCAACATCGCCAACAGCGCCCCGCAGGTCCTCGCCCCGGTCATCGCGGCACCCCTCGTCACGGTGCTCGGCGGATACCCCGTGCTGTACGCCGTCACCGCCGGCATCGTGGTCCTCGGGGCGCTGGCGATCCTGCCCATCAAGTCCGTGCGCTAGGTATGGCCGTCCGCGGCGACGACGGGCTGCTGCGCTGCCCATGGGGCGATGCGCCGGACGACCTGCGCGCCTACCACGACACGGAGTGGGGTCGCCCGCTGCACGGCGACCGGGCGATCTTCGAGCGGCTCAGCCTCGAGGGATTCCAGTCCGGCCTGTCCTGGCTCACCATCCTGCGCAAGCGAGACGCCTTCCGCGCCGCGTTCGACGGCTTCGACATCGATGCGATGGCGGCATATGAGGAGTCAGACGTGCAGCGACTGCTCGGCGATGCCGGGATCGTCCGGCACCGCGGCAAGATCGAGGCGGTCATCGCGAACGCGCGCGTGCTGCGCGACTGGCGTCACGCCGAGGGCGACGGCGTCCTCGATGCGCGGGTGTGGGCCTCCGCGACCCCGGCTGGAAGACGGCCGACAACCCAGGAGGACATTCCGACGACGTCCCCGGAGGCCACCGCCCTGGCCCGGGACCTCAAGCGCCGCGGCTGGCGCTTCCTCGGGCCGACGACCGCCTACGCCGCCCTGCAGGCCATCGGCGTCGTCGACGATCACGTGGCCGACTGCCACGTCGCGGACTAGTCGGTGCCGAACTCCATGGCAGCGCGATCCAGCATGCCCTCGTCGGGGACGGGCTCCAGAGGCGCCGCGATGGCGGCCGCACCCCCGGCCTTGAGGTGCTCCACGAGTTCGATGTCGCTCGCGGCCAGCTGCCCCTGGGCGGCGTAGAGCTCCAGGCGCGTGCGGGTGTCGGCGATATCGAGGTTGCGCATCGTGAGCTGTCCGATGCGGTCCACCGGCCCGAATGCCGCATCCTCGGTGCGCTCCATCGACAGCCGCTCCGGCTGGTAGCTGAACGCCGGTCCCCGCGTGTCGAGGATCGAGTAGTCGTCGCCGCGTCGCAGGCGCAGGGTCACATCGCCGGTCACGGCCGAGGCCACCCAGCGCTGCAGCGACTCGCGCAGCATGAGCGCCTGGGGGTCCAGCCAGCGGCCCTCGTAGAGCAGCCGGCCCAGGCGGCGCCCCTCGGCGTGGTAGTTCGCGATCGTGTCCTCGTTGTGGATGGCGCTCACCAGCCGCTCGTACGCAATGAAGAGCAGTGCCATGCCCGGGGCCTCGTAGACCCCGCGGCTCTTCGCCTCGATGATGCGGTTCTCGATCTGGTCGGCCATCCCCAGGCCGTGGCGCCCGCCCACCGCATTGGCCTCGCGCACCAGGTCCACCGCGGAGGCGAACTCCCGGCCGTCGATCGCGACGGGTCGGCCGCGCACGAAGGACACGGTCACGTCCTCGGCCTCGATG
>JBJTJS010000040.1:0-5439 GCA_046096085.1 bacterium | reverse complement strand
GTCTCGATGTCGAGGATGGGCTGGTTGACGGCCACCTCGTCCCCCACCCCGATGCGCCACCGCACGATCTCGGCCTCGGTGAGACCCTCGCCCACGTCGGGCAGCGCGAACTCCATCACGCTCATGGGGCGATGACCCGATCGATCGCGTCGAGGACCCGGTCGACGTCGGGCAGGTAGTGCTTCTCGTAGCGGTTGGGCGGGTAGGGCAGGAAGGCGCCGCCCACGCGCGCGACCGGCGCCTCGAGGCTGAAGAAGCACCTCTCGGTCACCTGGGCACTCACCTCGGCTGCGATTCCGAGCACGACAGGAGCCTCGTGGACCACGACGCACCTCCCGGTACGCCGCACGTCGTCCGTGACAGGGTCCAGGTCGAGCGGGGAGAGGGAGCGGAGGTCGATGACCGAGCAGGAGACACCGTCCTCCGCGGCGGCGTCTGCGGCCTCCAGGCACGTGCGCACCATGGGGCCGTAGCCGACGAGGGTGACGTCGCCACCCTGGCGGAGGACCCGGGCGGACCACGGGCTGCCCGAGATCGGCGACACATCGTCGACCTCCGCCCGGTCCCAGTAGCGGCGCTTGGGCTCGAGGTAGATGACGGGGTCGTCCGACGCGATCGCCTGCTGGATGGTGACGTAGGCCTCGGCGGCATCGGCGGGGGTGAGCACGCGAAGGCCGGGAGTGTGGGCGAAGTACGCCTCCGGCGACTCGCTGTGGTGCTCGACCGCCCCGATGCCTCCGCCGTACGGGATGCGGATCACCATGGGCATCCGCGTGATCCCGGCGGACCGGTAGTGGTGCTTGGCCACCATGGTGACGATCTGGTCGAACGCGGGGTACACGAAGCCGTCGAACTGGATCTCCAGGACCGGCCGGTAGCCGCGCATGGCGAGTCCCACGGCCGTCCCGACGATGCCACTCTCGGCCAGCGGCGAGTCGATAACCCGGAGATCGCCGAAGTCCTTGTGCAGGCCGTCGGTCACCCGGAAGACCCCTCCCAGCGGCCCGATGTCCTCTCCCATGAGCAGCACCTTGGGGTCGTTCTCCATCGCGCGACGCAGGCCCGCATTGAGGGCCTGGACCATCGTCATCTGGGTCATCGCGGCTCCAGCGTGGCGAGGTACTCGGCCATCGCCACCCGGTCGGCCTCGACCTGCCGGTGGGGCTCGGCGTAGACATGGTCGAACATGCCGAGCGGCTCGGGATCCTCCATTCCGCGGATGGCTTGGCGCAGCCGCTCGCCGAGCGCGTCGGCCTCCGCCTCCACGCCGGCGACGAATCCCGCATCGATGGCGCCCACGGACTCCATATGGCGGCGCAGCCGGTCGAGGGGATCCAGCGACGACCACTGCTCGACCTCGGCCTCGTCGCGGTAGCGGGTCGGGTCGTCAGAGGTCGTGTGCGGCCCGCGGCGATAGGTCACGGCCTCGATGAACGTCGGCCCGCCGCCCTCACGGGCCCGGGCGAGGGCGGCTCGCGTCACCGCGAGCCCCGCGAGCACGTCGTTGCCATCGATGCGGACCGAGGGCATGCCGTAGCCGGCGGCGCGGACGGCGAGGGGGGCGCGCGCCTGACGCGTCACCGGGACCGAGATCGCCCACTGGTTGTTCTGCACGAGGAAGACGACCGGGGCAGCGAAGACGGAGGCGAAGACCATGGCCCCGTGGACGTCGCCGGTGCTGGTGGCGCCGTCCCCGAAGCACGAGAGCACCGCCTCGTCGGAACCGTCGCGCTGGATGCCCATGGCGTAGCCCACCGAGTGCAGTGCGTGCGACCCGATCACGATGGTGAAGATCCCGAGCCCGACCTCGCGCGGATCCCAGCTCGCATGGGAGATCCCGCGGTAGAGATGGAGGAGCTCCACCGGGTCCACCCCGCGCACCTGGAACATGCCCACCTCGCGATAGGTGGTGAAGCCGTAGTCCGTGGGACGCATCGCATGGGCCGCCCCGACCTGCACGCCCTCCTGGCCCAGTACCGGGCACCACAGGCCCAGTTCGCCGGTTCGCTGCAGCGCGGTCGACTCCACGTCGGTACGCCGTGCCAGCACGATGTCGCGGTAGAGGGCGCGGAGCAGGTCATGCCCCGCATCGAGGGGATAGTCCGGATGGTCGATGAGCTCACCGTCCGGGGTGAGCAACTGGACGACATCCTCGTTCATGGCGAGCCCTTCCCTCACGGGCCTCGTGAGCCCGTGCCCACATCCTGTCACTCACGGCGGGCGACGTGAGGCCCGTGGGGCACACTGGTCGCATGGCGATCCGGGTGTTCCTCCTCGACGACCATGAGATCGTGCGCCGGGGGCTCGCCGACCTCATCGGGCTGGAGGACGACCTGGAGGTCGTGGGCGAGGCCGGCACCGCGGAGGAGGCCCTGCACCGCATCCCTGCGGCGCGCCCCGACGTGGCCGTGCTCGACGTGCGCCTCCCCGATGGCAGCGGTGTCGAGGTGTGCCGCGATGTCCGCGACAGCATGCCGCAGGTGCACTGCCTCATGCTCACCTCGTACGCCGACGACGAGGCGCTCTTCGACGCGATCATGGCGGGCGCGTCGGGATACGTGCTCAAGGAGATCCGCGGCAACGACCTCGTCGACGCCATCCGTCAGGTGGCAGCAGGTCGATCGCTCCTCGATCCCGTCGCGACCCAGCGCGTGCTCGAGCGCCTGCGCAAGGGCGAGGAGCAGGACGAGCGGCTCGCCGCGCTCACCGACCAGGAGCGTCGCATCCTGGAACTCATCGGGGAGGGCCTCACCAACCGCCAGATCGGCGAGCGCCTCCACCTGGCGGAGAAGACGGTGAAGAACTACGTCTCCTCGCTGCTCGCCAAGATGGGCATGGAGCGCCGCACCCAGGCGGCGGCCTACGTCGCCCGCATGGAGGCGGAGGGCAAGAGCCCGACGTGAACTCCTAGGCGATCGGCACGCGCCACGTGATGCGGGTGCCCCCGTCCGCCGAGACCCGCTCGAAGGTGGCATGCCCCCCGAGGTCGGCCGCCCGTGCGGCCAGGTTGGCCAGGCCCGAGCGGCGGCCCGAGTCCTCGAGTCCCACGCCGTCGTCTGACACCACGAGCAGCACCCCGGTCGACGACGCCTCGACCAGGATCTCCACGCGCCCGGCTCGGGCGTGCTTGGCCGCATTCGTGAGCGCCTCTCGCAGGACCGCGATGAGGTGCTCGCCCAGGTGCGACGTGACGAGGGAGTCCACCGGACCGACGAAGCGCACCCCCGGTGCGAAGCCCAGGAGCGATCCCGACTGCGCCGCCTCGCGAAGCACGCGTCCGCGCACTCCCGCACCATCGGCGTCCATGGGCTCATGCAGGGCGAAGATCGTCTGCCGGATCTCGCGAATGGTCTCGTCCAGTTCGTCCACCGCGCGGGATATGCGCTCGGTCACGGCATCCGGGACTCCGCTCACGCGGGTGGTCCCCTGCAGTTGCATTCCCGTGGCGAACAGGCGCTGGATCACCAGGTCGTGCAGATCGCGGGCGATGCGGTCGCGGTCCTCGTAGACCATGAGCCGTTCCTGCTCCCGTCGCGACTCCGCCAGGGAGATGGTGACGGACGCCTGCGCCGCGAAGCCCTCCGCGAGCTCCCGCTCCCGGGGGCCGAGTCCGCCCCCGGGATCGGCCCAGCCCAGGACGAGCTGGCCCAGGGCGCGGTCGGGGGTGCGCAGCGGCAGGCAGAGGGCGGCGCCCGGCCACACCTCTGCCGGATCCGAGGCGAACGTGCGGCCGAGGAGGGACGCGCGGTGCTCGGGTGCCGCGTCGACGACCTCGATGGCGTGCCGGATCGGGGTGCCGCCGTGCACCACGTCCCCCTCGGTCACCCGCTCGGCCAGCGCGATGGCGGCCACGTCGGCGCTGGTGAGGGAGCGTGCGTGCGCGGCGATAGCGGCGAGGACGTCCTCGGTCCCGGCGCCCGTCAGCGCAGCATTGTCGATCTCGGTCAGGGCGGCCTGCCACCGCCCGCGCAGGCGGGTGTGCTCGAAGAGCCGTGCGTTCTCGATGGCCACCGCCGCCGCCGCGGCCAGCGCCGTGACCGTGTGCTCGTCGTCCGTGGTGAACCGGTCTGCGCCGCGCTTGTCGGTGAGGTAGAGGTTGCCGAAGACGCGACCTCGCACGCGCACGGGCACCCCCAGGAAGGAACGCATGGGCGGGTGGCCCGCGGGGAACCCGGCGGAGGCGGGATGGGCCGAGATGTCGTCGATGCGCATCGGCACCGGGTGGTCGACGAGGAGACCCAGGACGCCGCGCCCGCGGGGTGGATCGCCGATCGCGCTCACGATCTGAGCGTCCATGCCCACGTGGATGAAGTCGCTCACTCCCCCCTCGGCGCCGACGACCCCGAGGGCGCCGTACGTCGCGCCGGAAAGGTCGACGGCGGCCTGGACTATGCGGCGGAGGGTGGAGGTGAGCTCGAGGCCCGCAGCGACCGCGACGACCGCCGCGAACAGCCCTTGGTCGCGGGATCCCGGGGCGCCGGGACCGCTGTCCGGCTCTCCGCGCCTCGCATCCGCGTCCATCCCCCCATCCTGACGCCTCGGGATGCCGATGACCGAGCAGACGGGATACTGAGGACCATGCGCACCCTCGCCCGCGGCCTCCTCGCAGCGGGCCTCGCCGGTCTCCTCGTCACGACCGTCGCGGCCCCGGCCCAGGCTCACCAGCCGGTGCGCCTCACCCCGCAGGACTCCACGCCGGGACGCGGGCCGCTGCTCGTCGACGGCACGGTCTCGTACGCGGTGTACGCGGACCTCGCCGAGCGGGGCGAGAAGCGCGGCTTCCGCTTCCGCATGTCCGCCGGGGACCCGCTGCGCCTGCAGGTGCTCATCGAGGACGAGCGCCCGGCGAACGCCCTGCGCGCGGGGCGCCTGCCGAAGGTCGTCGTCGTGGCACCCGACGGCACTCGGACCGTGATGCGCGTGACCGAGCGCACGCCGTTCGACGAGCCCTACTCGGGGACGCGGTTCCTCTACCTGTCGCGACTGTCGACGACGGCGCAGGCGGGGACGTACCAGGTGTGGATCCGCGCTCGCGCGGACGCGAGCGTGCCACTCGTGGTGGCCGTGGGATACCGGGAGGTTCCCGGCGAGGTGAGGTAGCCGGAAGGGCTAGAGGCCCAGCAGCTTCGCCTTGGCGGCGGCGAACTCCTCGTCGCTGAGGAGGCCCTTCTCGTGCAGGGCACCGAGGCGCTCGATCTCCGCCACCGGGTCGACCGCTGCGGGCTCCGCGGGCGCGGGGGCGGCGGCGGGCTGCTGCGCGGCCTCCTTCTCGGCCTGCTTGTCGGCCTGGTGCTGCGAGACCTTCCCGCTCACGACGGTGGCGGTGCCGGCAACAACGGCAGTGCGAGCGACGGCTCGACCTAGACGGGGCATGTCATCTCCTTCGTGCGGGCTTCCGACGGTAGCAGCCGACGGGGCGGCGGGGGGCCGTACCAGCAC
>JBJTJS010000039.1:0-4261 GCA_046096085.1 bacterium | reverse complement strand
TCTTCATGTCCTTGGCGATGAGCTCCACGGGGTGCCCGTCGATGCCGCCGGCCGCATTGGCCTGGTCGAGGCAGTACGTCATCCCCTCGTGGGCTGCGTCGTCGCCGACGGCCGCGTCACCGGTGAGGCCACCGGCGAAGCCGACGACCAGGGGCTCCCCCGACCCTCCCCCCGAAGCAGAGCCGCTCGCGCTCCCGCTCGCACTGCTCCCGGAGTCCGTGGAGCCGCCGCACGCGGCGACGAGGAGGACCGGAGCGATGAGCCCGGCCAGATATCGGATGTTCTTATTCATCACTGCCTTCACCTTCTGTTGTCGGTCAGTTCGTCACAGTCAGGTCGATTCATATCGACTCGTAGTACCTCTCATGCTCCCAATCCGTCACCGCGTTCATGAACGCGGTCCATTCCCATCGTGCGGTGAGGCCGTACTGCTCCACGACCTCCTCGCCGAACATCTGCTGCACCGCGTCGCTCGCGATGAAGCGCTCCGCCGCCTCGCCCAGGTGGGCGGGGAAGGCGCGGACCCTCTCCTGGTAGGCATCCCCCGAGGCCGGGACGCCCGGATCGGCCTTGCTCTCGACCCCGGAGCCGATCGAGGCGATGAGGCCCGCCACGACAAGGTACGGGTTGACGTCGGCTCCCGGCACGCGCCACTCCAGGCGCAGCGACGACGGGGACGTCCCGAGGACCCGGCAGGACACCGTGCGGTTGTCGAACCCCCAGGTGGCACCGCTGCCGGCGAAGTCGTCGCTGTTCGTGCGCCGATAGGAGTTGATCGTGGGGGCGTACCACGCCATGAGGGCGGCGGCGTTGGCGAGGATCCCGCCGATGCCATGGCGCATGACGTCGCTGATGTGGTGGTCGTCCTGCGGATCCCACATGGGGTTGGCGCCATCGGCGTCGAGCGACAGGTGCACATGGCAGGACGACCCGACGAGCCCGGCGTTGGGCTTCGGCATGAAGGTCACGGAGTAGCCCGCGCGGGTGGCCATGTCCTTGAGGGCCAGTTTGTACAGGACGTGCCGGTCGCACATGTCCAGCGCATCGCCGTACGTGAGGTTGATCTCCCACTGCCCCAGGCCCCACTCGCCCTGGCTCAGGTCGACATCCATCCCGCTCTCGTCGAGCTTGCGGCGAACGTCCTGGAAGAAGGGCTCCCAGGCGTTGACCTGCTGCACCGTGTAGTCAGAGTGGATCAAGGTGGTGGGCGTGCGATGGTGGAAGCCGCGTTGCCGGAGGTCGTCGTAGGTCTCCCGGTACATGTGGAACTCGAGTTCGGTGCCGACGTTCGCGGAGTAGCCCTGCTCCGCGAACCGCTCGATCTGCCGGCGCAGGATGGTGCGCGGGGCGATCTCGATGAGCTCGCGGCTGTGCTCGTCCACGATGTCGGCCATCACGATCGCCGTGCGGTCCAGCCACGCCGCGCGCCGGATCGTGGCCAGATCGGGCACGAGCATGAAGTCGTGCCATCCGTTGTGGAAGCCGGCGAACGGCACCTCCAGGCCGATGTCCTGCGGCAGGTCCCATCCGAAGACGCAGTTGGACATGGGGACGCCGCCCTCGATGTAGTCGGCGAACTTGCGCTTCGAGATCCGCTTGCCCAGCAGTCGGCCCGACATGTCCGGCGCGGCCACGATGACCGTGTCGATGTCGCTGTCCTGGAGCTCCTCCAGGCTCAAGGTGCCCTTGCCGCCGGTCATCGGGTGAGCCACCCGCCGTCGATGGGGAGCTGTACGCCGTCGATGTAGGACGCCTTGTCGGAGAGCAGGAAGCTCACGGCGTGGGCGATGTCCTCCGGCTCGCCGACGCGGGGCACGAGGAGACGGTGCTTCATGAACTCCATCGCCTCCGGGGTGTCGATGCTGCCGCCCGTGAAGTGCGTGTTGATGCCGCCGGGGGCGACGGCGTTGACGCGGATCCCCTTGCGGGCCAGCTCCACGGCGAGGGCCTTGGTGAGCATCGTCACGCCGCCCTTGGACGCGTTGTAGTGGGGTTGGCAGTTGCCGGACGACGACACCACGACCTCGGACTCGACGGTGGCGAGGTTGACCATGGCGCCACCCGAAGGCATCACCCGAGCGGCGATCTGCGCGGTGATGAACTGGCCCTTGAGGTTGACGTCGACGACGAGATCCCACTCCTCGTCCGTGAGGTCCTCCAGGCCGGTCATCGTGACGAGGCCGGCGTTGTTCACCAGCAGGTCGAGGCCGCCAAGCTCGGCGACGGTCCGGTCGACCGCGGCCTGGATCTGCTCGCGGGACCGCACGTCCGCGACGCAGGCGATGGCGGTGCCCCCCGCCGCCTCCACCAGGGCGACCGTCTCCTCGGCCCCCTCCAGCCGAAGGTCGACGCAGGACACGCTGGCTCCGTCGGCGGCGAGCTGCAGGGCGATGCCCCGGCCGATGCCGGACCCGGCCCCGGTGATGAGGGCGACCTTGCCCTCGTGGCTGATGATCATGCGAACTCGACTCTCCTTTGGGGGACGACAGTGCTCTCTCGGGTACTCGTGCTCTCTCGGACGATGTCGACGAACCACGGGAAGATGGGGTCGACGCCCGCGTGCATCTCCGGATGCCACTGGACGCCGTACACGTCGCGCCCGGGCATCTCGATGGCCTCGGCCGTGCCATCCGAGGCGCGGCCGACGATGCGCAGCCCGCGGCCCGGGCGGTCCACGGCCTGGTGGTGGTAGCTGTTGACCGACAGGGTGCACGTGTCGTCGAGCTGGAACCGCAGGGCCCCGACCAGGGCGGCATCGGGCTCGAGCGTCACGCTGTGCCGCACGATGCTCGGGTGGTCCGCACCCCAGGCGTGGGAGAAGCCGTCGACCTCCTCCAGGTGCGCGACGAGGGTGCCGCCGAGCGCGACGTTGAGCATCTGGCAGCCGCGGCAGATGGCGAGGATGGGGATGCCCTGGTCGAGGGCGGCGTCCACGAGCGCCTGCTCGAAGTCGTCGCGGTCGGGATCGTGCCGCGTGTCGTGCATCGTCTCGATGCCGCCGTACCTCGCGGGGACGACGTCCTCGCCCCCGGACATGAGCAGGCCGTCGAGGCGCGACACGAGCGCGTCCACGGGGGCCTCGCGGGAGATGAGGACGGGGGTGGCGCCCGCGGCGGCGAGCGCCGAGGCGTACAAGGTGAAGACCCCCTCGAGCAGGAGGTGATCGAGGCCCGCCGGCACGCCGACGAGCATCTCCACGGGCACGCCGCGAGTGGTGATGCCGACGAGCGGCCTGCCGGGGGTCACCGGGGCCACCGTCCTTCGACGATCGCGTGCAGGTCCTCCCGCGTCTCGTCGATGTGGAGGGAGATCGCCTCCGCCGCAGCGTCGCCGTCGCGGTCGGCGATGGCGTCGCAGATCGCGAGATGCTCGGCCCGCGTCGCCTCCCGCGTCTCGACGTAGGGGATGCGGTCGGTGAGGATGAAGAGCTCCGCGCGAACCTCGCGCACCGCACGCAGGAGGCGGACGTTGCCCGCGGCCTGGGCGAGGCCGATGTGGAACGCCGAGTCGGCCTGGCGGAATCTCTGTCGGCGCGGCGCGGGGTCGGACTCCCCCACGGGGATGGCGTCGATCGACTCCCTCATGCGCTCGACGTCGGCGTCGCAACGACGCTCGGCGGCGAGGATCGAGACCTGGCGCTCGATGGCGAGGCGGTAGTCGAGGGCCTCATCGAGGTCGAGGATGGTGGCCCGCAGCCGCTCTACCCAGAACTCCTCGGAGGTCTCGGGCTCCCGCACGAAGCTGCCCCCCTGCGCGCCGCGCCTGGTCTCGACGTAGCCCTCGAACTCCAAGACGGCGAGGGCCTCCTGGACCGACTGCCGGCTGATCTCCAGGTGCGCGGCGAGGTCGCGCTGGGAGGGCAGGCGACTGCCGACGGGAATCTCGCCGCTGCGGATGCGCTGGCGCAGGTGCGCGGCGAGTTCGTCGCTGGTTCGCGTGGGGGCCACCCGGATCGGTTGCATTGGTCCGAACAATGGTCCATTCGGCGCCCGAGGTCAATGCCCCGGGGCGGATTGGCCCTGACCGGACCTTGTCCCGCTTTGATCAACGCGGGGTACCCTCCTCCCGCAGGTCGGGGCAGGTCGTCCCCCCCGTCGACCGCCCCGGCCTGCCCTAGGCTTCCCCCATGGCGGGCTCCCCGGCGACGTTCCGGCAGCGCCTGCGCGCCCTGCGCCCGGGCTGGCTGGAGCAGTGGTCGACCCAGAGCGCGTCCCAGGCGGGGGTCATCGCGGCCGCCTGGAGCGTCGCGGGATCCCTCTCG
>JBJTJS010000038.1:0-3209 GCA_046096085.1 bacterium | reverse complement strand
GCTCCCCCGCGTCGATGGTCCGCGCTCATGACTGGGAGCTCAACCACCGGAGTCGCTCGGCGGGAGGGACCGTGTGGTTCTCCCCGGACCTTCACGTCACGTACCGCGCGCGCGCGACTCTCTCCGCCCTCGCTCGGCAGTACTTCGAGTACGGCCGGTGGCGTCGCGAAGTGGCCGACCGCTACCCCGACACGATCTCCGTGCGCGATCTCGCACCGCCGGTGACCGTGGTCGCGGTCGCTGCCGGCACCGCTCTCGGGCTGGCCGGGCTCGTGACGCGCCGACCCGGGCTCGCGGCACTCGGGCTCTCCGCGCCCGCCGTGTACGCCGCAGCCACGGCGGTGGCGACCGCGCGGGCCTCGCGGAGCCTGCCGTGGCGCGTGACCCGGCGCCTGCCGGCGGTGTTCGCCACGATGCACGGGGCCTGGGGCGCGGGCTTCCTGCTCGGCGCCCGCTGACCACGTCTCCCTCGGGTTAGCCGCCCACCCGCCGCGATTTCGGGCCGGATTTCGCGGCGGGTGGGCGGCTAACCCGCAGGGGACTTCCGCAATTCCTTGATCGCCTCGCGCCGGTGCAGCCGCGTCTCGCGCCGGATCCGAGCCTCCCCGACCCGGCGCCGGTCGTCGTCGGTCTCGGGAATCAGCTGGGGGACGGGGCGCGGGCGGCCGTCGGCATCGATCGCGACGAAGACGAGGTACGCCGTGGCGACGTGGATCTCGCCGTCGACATCGAGGCGCTGGGCGGTCACCCTGACGCCGACCTCCATGCTCGTCGTACCGGTCCAGTTGACCTGCGCGTACGTCGTGAGAAGGTCTCCCTGCTTAACCGGCTCGCGGAACTCCATCGAGTCCATGAACACCGTCACCGCCGGGCCATCGGAGTGCCGCACGGCCGCGACCGCCGCAGCCTCGTCGACGGCGCGCATGATCACGCCGCCGTGCACGTTGCCGTAGTTGTTGGAGTCCATCACTCCCATGACCCGCGCCAGGGTGGTGCGCGAACGCGATGCCGGGACGGGGGTCTCCGGAGGATGCCGAGGGGCCCGGTCGAGGGTCACGTCAGGAACCCAGCAGTTGGCGCGCCATGACGATGCGCTGGATCTGGTTCGTGCCCTCGTAGATCTGAGTGATCTTGGCATCGCGCATATAGCGCTCGACGGGGTAGTCCTGGGTGTAGCCGTTGCCGCCGAACACCTGGACCGCGTCGATCGTGACCTCCATGGCGACGTCCGAGGCATAGGCCTTGGCCGCCGCACCGAAGAAGGTGAGGTCGCTGTCGCCACGCTCGCTCTTGGCCGCCGCGCGATAGACCAGCGAGCGAGCCGCCTCGAGCTTCATGGCCATGTCGGCGAGCATGAACTGGATCCCCTGGAACGCCGCGATCGGCCGGCCGAACTGCTCGCGCTCCTTGGCGTAGGCGACGGCCGCGTCGAGCGCCCCCTGGGCGATGCCGACGGCCTGGGCGCCGATGGTGATGCGGGTGTGGTCCAGCGTCGTCATCGCCGTGCGGAATCCGGTGCCGGGCTCGCCGATGATCCGGTCGCCCGGGAGGCGGACACGCTCGAAGGTCACCTCGCGCGTGGGCGAGCCGTGGATGCCCAGCTTGCGCTGGGGGGCTCCGAACGACACGCCTTCGTCGTCGGGGTGGACGACGAACGCCGAGATGCCTTTCGCCCCGGCGTCGGGATCGGTCTTGGCGAGCACGGTGTAGTACTGCGCGAGGCCCGCGCCCGTGATCCAGCTCTTCTGGCCCGTGAGGACCCACTCGTCGCCGTCGCGCACCGCGCGCGTCCTGATCGCCGCCGAGTCGCTCCCCGACTCTCGCTCAGAGAGGCAGTAGGCGAACATCGCCTCGCCGCTCGCCACCGGCGGCAGGTAGCGAGTCAGGAGGTCCTCGTCTCCGGCGACCATCAGCGGCATCGTCGCGAGCTTGCTGCCGGCCGGGATGAGCGAGCTCGATGCGCACACGCGCGCAATCTCCTCGATGACGAGGGACACCGCCAGCGCATCGCCGCCCTGGCCGCCGTACTCCTCGGGGATGTGGACGGCATGGAAGCCCGACGCGACGAGCGCGTCGTAGACGTCCTCGGGGAACTCGCCGGTGGCATCGATCTCCGCGGCCCTCGGGGCGATCTTGTCGTCGGCCAGGGAGCGCACCGCCGCCCGGAGCTCCTCGTGCTCCTCGGACAGGCGAAAGGCGTCGAAGTCGGGATTGCTCGTCAGCGCCCACGCGGGTACCTCCCCTCCGCACGCGACCCGGGCCGTGCGCCCGAGGTTCGCGCCCGCGCAGCCTGAGCCTACGCCGCGGCGGCGGCTACGCTCGCGGGGTGCGCATCAGCGTCGTCGGGACCGGCTACCTCGGGGCCACCCATGCCGCCTGCATGGCCGAGCTCGGCCACGAGGTCGTCGGCCTCGACGCCGATCCAGCGAAGGCCGCCCTGCTCTCCCGGGGCGAGGTGCCCTTCTGGGAGCCGGGGCTCGACGCGGTCCTCCGCCGGGCCCTCGACTCCGGACGGCTGTCCTTCACGTCCGATCCGGCGGACGTCTCCGAGTGCGTCATCCACTTCGTGTGCGTGGGCACGCCCCAGCGCGCCGACTCCCCCGCCGCCGATCTCGCGCAGGTCGATGCCGCGGTCGCCTCACTCCTGCCCCTCCTGGGCCCCGGCGCCCTGCTGGTCGGCAAGTCCACGGTGCCCGTCGGGACGGCCGCCGACATCGCTCGTCGCGTGGAGCCGACCGGGGCATCGGTCGCGTGGAATCCGGAGTTCCTGCGGGAGGGCCACGCCGTCGAGGACACCCTGCGGCCGGACCGCCTGGTCTTCGGAGTGCGCGCCTCCGCGGACGAGGCGCTCCTGCGCGAGGCCTACGCGCCGCTCATCGAATCGGGCGTGCCCGTCCTCGTCACCGACTTCGCGACCGCGGAGCTGGTCAAGGTCTCCGCCAACGCGTTCCTCGCCACCAAGATCTCCTTCATCAATGCCATGGCCGAAGTGTGCGAGGCCACCGGTGGCGACATCGTCACGCTCTCGACCGCCTTGGGCATGGACCCCCGCATCGGACCGCAGTTCCTGCGCGCCGGCCTCGGCTTCGGGGGCGGCTGCCTGCCCAAGGACATCCGCGCCTTCATGGCGCGGGCCGGCGAACTCGGCGTCGACGAGGCGCTGATGTTCCTGCGCGACATCGACGACATCAACATCCGGCGGCGCCAGC
>JBJTJS010000037.1:0-5236 GCA_046096085.1 bacterium | reverse complement strand
TCCTTCGGCAGTCGGGCGTTGCGCGCGGCGGGAGCCGCGATCCGTGCCATGACGCTACGGGGCCGCAAGCCCCGCGGGCAAGAGCGGCCCCGAGAATCGCCAATCCCCTTCCCTCGGGGACATTAGCGCATTAGTGTCTGCGCATATCTGGTTTCGGCGAATCGTCTCGCCGGCTCGGGCAGGAGGTAGGCATGGCGCGGTCCATCACGCCCCGGGAGCTGTACGACGGGATCGCGGAGGGGTCGGTCCCGTTCGTCCTCGACGTGCGCAATCAGGACGAGTACGCCACCTGGCAGGTGGAGGGCACCCGGCCCGTCCAGATGAGGAACGTGCCGATCTGGGTGGCGGTCGAGGAGTCGGAGACCCTGGCTCAGGAGATCCCCGACGGCACCGTGGTGGTCTGCGCCCACGGCAACGGCAGCGACCTGCTCATCGACGTCCTCTCCGACGAGGGCCGCGAGGTCGTCACCCTCGAGGGGGGCACCGCCGCGTGGGCCGAGCTCCTGGTCTCCCGGGAGATCGACGGGCTCCCTGAAGGCATGGTCGGGTACCAGATCGCGCGCCCGGCCAAGGCGTGCCTGTCCTATATCATCGGCGTTCCCGGGCAGGGCTGCATCGTCGTCGACCCGGCGCGCTTCCCGCAGTGCTACCTCGACCTCGCCGAGGGGCACGGCATGCGGATCGTCCACGTGATCGACACTCACGTGCACGCCGATCACGTCAGCGGAGGCCCGGCGCTCGCCGAGCAGGTGGGGGCGACGTACCACGTGCCCATGGAGGACGCGGGGGCATCGACGCCGTTCGCCAACGACCCGTTCGGGGACGGGGAGGTCATCGACCTCGGGGACGCGAAGTTGGAGGTCCTCGCCGTCAAGATGCCCGGCCACACCCCGGGAAGCACCTGCATCAGCATCCCCGGCCACCTGATCCTCACCGGCGACACCGTGTTCGTGCGCGGCCTCGGGCGCCCCGACCTCACCGGCAAGGCCGCGGAGCTGGCCGCCGAGCTCTTCCACACCATCCACGACCGGCTGGCGCCGCTGGACCCGGCCACGGTGGTGATGCCCGCCCACTGGACCTTCCCCGAGGAGGTCGACGACGACGGCATGGTCCAGACGACCCTCGCCCGGGTCTTCGAGTCCTCCCTGGTGACCGAGGAGGACATGGCTGCGTTCATCTAGGAGATCGTGGGCACGCTGCCGGCCGCCCCGGACTTCTACGACACCATCCGCCTGGTCAACTCGGGCAAGGCGGCGACCGCCGAGGAGATCGAGACGCTCGAGATCGGGAAGAACCAGTGCGCGGCGTCGACGAGCATGTGAGCCCTGCGGGCGTCGGGCCCGCGGGCAACGAGGAGGGCTGATGGATCGCGAGACCGCCATCGAGATCCACGAGCTGCACGCGCGCCTGTGCAAGGCGATCGCCGACCCCAAGCGCCTGCTCATCATCAACGAGTTGCGCGATGGCCCTCTCACCGTGGGGGAGCTGGCCGAGGCACTGGAGATCGGGCAGTCCAACTGCTCGCAGCACCTCGCCATCCTGCGGGACCGCGGCGTCGTGGAGGCCGATCGCCAGGGGCCCCACGTGATGTACTCGCTGCGCAGTGACAAGGTGCTCGCGGCCATCGACCTGCTGCGGGAGTTCATGGCGGAGGAACTCGGCAGTGCGAGCCGGCTGGGCAAGGCCGCGACCCGGGCCCCGCGCACGCTGGTCCGTCGCTAGGGGCCCGGCTACATCGAGCGGCGGTACTCCCCGCCCACCTCGAAGAACGCCTCGGTGATCTGCCCGAGGGAGCAGGTCCGCACGGCGTCCATGAGGGCGGCGAAGACATTGCCGCCCTCCGTGGCCGTGCGCTGGAGCTCGGCGAGCGCACCGGGGGACTCCGCGCGGTGCCTCTCGTGGAAGGCGCGCACCCGCTCCACCTGGGATCGGCGCTCCTCCTCGGTGGCCCGGGAGAGCTCCTGCTCGCGAGCCTGGTCGGCGCCCCCGTCGGCGAGGAAGGTGTTCACGCCGACGATGGGCAGCGACCCGTCGTGCTTGCGTCGCTCGTACTCCAGGGACTCGTCCTGGATCCGCCCGCGCTGGTAGCCGGTCTCCATGGCCCCGAGGACGCCGCCCCGGTCGGTGATGCGGTCGAACTCGTCGAGGACCGCGCGCTCGACGAGGTCGGTGAGCTCGTCGATGACGTAGGAGCCCTGGAGGGGGTTCTCGGTGGACGCGAGTCCCCACTCCTGGTCGACGATGAGCTGGATGGCCATGGCCCGTCGGACGGACTCGTCGGTGGGGGTGGTCACGGCCTCGTCGTAGGCGTTGGTGTGCAGTGAGTTGCAGTTGTCGTAGTAGGCGCACAGCGCCTGCAGCGTCGTGCGGATGTCGTTGAACGACATCTCCTGCGCGTGCAGGGACCGGCCCGACGTCTGGATGTGGTACTTCAGGCGCTGCGCGCGCTCCGAGGCGCCGTACCTGTCGCGCATCGCGATCGCCCAGATGCGTCGCGCGACTCGCCCGAGGACGGCGTACTCCGCGTCCATGCCGTTGGAGAAGAAGAAGGAGAAGTGCGGGGCGAAGTCGTCCACCGACATTCCGCGCGCGAGGAACGCCTCCACGTAGGTGAAGGCATTGGCCAGGGTGAAGGCGAGCTGCGTGACGGGGTTCGCCCCCGCTTCCGCGATGTGATAGCCGGAGATCGACACCGAGTAGAAGTGGCGCACGCCACGGTCGATGAACCACTCCTCGACGTCGGCCATGCAGCGCAGGGCGAACTCGGTGGAGAAGATGCAGGTGTTCTGGCCCTGGTCCTCCTTGAGGATGTCGGCCTGCACCGTGCCCCGCAGGGAGCCCAGGGCGCGCGACTCCGCCTCCTGGCGCTCGTGATCGTCGAGGGGCCGGCCGAGTCGCTCCTCGGCGAGGGCGACCTGCTGGTCGATCGCCGTGGCGAAGTACATCGCGAGGATCGCCGGTGCGGGGCCGTTGATGGTCATGGACACCGACGTCGCCGGGTCGCACAGGGCGAACCCGGCGTAGTGCTCGCGCATGTCGTCGAGCGTCGCGATGCTCACCCCGGACGTGCCGACCTTGCCGTAGATGTCGGGACGGGTGTCGGGGTCGCGGCCGTAGAGCGTCACGGAGTCGAAGGCCACCGACAGCCGCGTCGCGGGCTGCCCGTCGGCCAGGAGCTGGAAGCGGCGGTTGGTGCGGGCGGGATCGCCCTCGCCGGCGAACATGCGCGTGGGCGCCTCGGCATCGCGCTTCAGCGGGAACACTCCGGCGGTGAACGGGAAGCTGCCCGGGAGGTTCTCCTCGCGGAGGAAGCGGACCAGGTCGGGGTACGACGACGTGCGCGGGACGCCGATGCGCGCGATCTGCGTGCCCGAGGGCGTGGTGCGCCAGCTCTCAGCGCCGGCCCGCGAGCCCTCGCGGCGGCCGCCCCACGCCTCGAGTGCCTCGAGCGTGTCCGGCCGCAGGCGGGCGCGCTCCTCGTCGGCGATCGCGTCGAGGTCCCCGACGGGCAGGCCGCGCTCGGCGAGGAGGGCGGCTGCGGACTCCGCCGACTGCAGGCGGCCTGCGCTCTCGGCCTCGGCGGCGGTGGTGCCGTGGTAGTCGCGCACGGAGTCGGCGACATCGGAGAGGTAGCGCACGCGGGCGGGCGGCACGATGCTGCGCAGGGCGCTCGACCGGCGCTCGGCGGGAAGGGACAGGTCGGGGGCATCCACCGGCAGTCCCCGCTCGGACAGCAGCCCGCGCAGGTAGCGGGCCAGGGCGGTGACGCCGTCGTCGCCGAAGCGCGCCGCGGAGGTGCCGAAGACGGGCATGTCCTCCCAGGACGCGGCGAAGTCGCCGCGGTTGCGCAGGAGCTGGCGTGCCACGTCGCGGTAGGCGTCCTGCGCGCCCTGCCGCTCGAACTTGTTGATCGCGACGACGTCGGCGAAGTCCAGCATGTCGATCTTCTCCAGCTGGCTGGCCGCCCCGAACTCCGGCGTCATGACGTACAGGGCGACGTCCACGTGCTCGCGGATCGCGCTGTCGCCCTGCCCGACGCCGGGAGTCTCGACGACGACGAGGTCGTAGCCCGCCGCGGCGCAGGCCCCGACCATGTCGTCGAGCCCGGCCGGGATCGTGGAGCCCCGCGCGGCCACGGAGTGGAAGAAGACGCCCTCGTCCGCCGTCGAGTTCACCCGGATGCGGTCGCCGAGCAGCGATCCGCCCGAGCGGGAGCGCGTGGGGTCGATTGCGAGGATCGCGATGCGGGCCTTGTCCCACCCGTGCAGCCGCCGCACGATCTCGTCGGTGAGGCTGGACTTGCCCGACCCGCCGGTGCCGGTGATCCCGAGGACGGGGACCTGTCGCGCGTCGGCCGCGGCGCGCAGCTCGCCGAGCACCGCGGCGTCAAGGGTGGCGTCCTCGATGCGTCGCAGCGCGGTGCCGAGGGCGCACTCGTCCCCGCCGAGGATGTCGGCGGCCGCGGGAGCGGGCGATCCCGGGCCCGCGGCGGTCTCCGCGAGCATGTCGTCGATCATCCCGACCAGGCCCAGGCGCTGGCCGTCCTCGGGGGAGTAGATGCGCACGCCGCGGGCGGCCAGGGCCTCGATCTCGTCGGCGACGATGACTCCTCCGCCGCCGCCGAAGACGCGGACGGACGGCGCCCCGGACTCGCGCAGCCGGTCCACCAGGTAGTCGAAGTACTCCACGTGCCCGCCCTGGTAGGACGACACGGCGACCGCGTCGGCGCCCTCCTGGAGTGCGGCCCGCACGACGGCGTCGACGCCGCGGTCGTGGCCGAGGTGCACGACCTCCGCACCCCGCGACTGCAGGATGCGGCGCATGATCGTGATGGCGGCGTCGTGGCCGTCGAAGAGGCTGGCCGCCGTCACGAATCGCAGGGGCTTGCCCTCCGCCATGGTTCCTCCCGGTCCTCGACACTAGGCGGTCCGGCCCCCGGCGTCACTCCGACGGGTGCTGGACCTGCTCGATGGTCACGGTCCGGTCGCCCACGAGACGCGCCTCCTCGGGGTCGTGGGTGACGTGGACCGCCGGGGTGCGCAGGGTGCGCAGGAGATCGCGCACGTCGAGGGCCAGCCGGTCGCGCAACTCGCGGTCGAGGGCCCCGAACGGTTCGTCGAGGAGGAGCAGCCGCGGGCCGGGCGCGAGGGCCCGGGCGAGCGCCACGCGCTGCGCCTCCCCCCCGGAGAGCGTCGCCACCGGGCGTGGCGCGTACCCGGCGAGCCCGACCACGACC
>JBJTJS010000036.1:0-2591 GCA_046096085.1 bacterium | reverse complement strand
ACCGCTCGGTGAACCACATCGCGCCATCGGGGCCGGCTGCGATCTCCCAGGGCTGGGCGCCCGACGTCGGCACGGCGTACTCGGTAATCCGGCCATCCATGGTGATGCGGCCGATCTTGTCACCCGAGTACTCGGCAAACCACATCGCGCCATCAGGCCCCGGGGCAATGCCCCAGGGGACGCCCCCGGGCGTCGGGACGCGGTACTCGGTGATCCGCCCATCCATGGTGATGCGCCCGATCTTGTTGCCCGTCCACTCGGTGAACCACATCGCCCCATCCGCACCTGCGGCAATCCCCCAGGGCTCCGCGCCGGCCGTCGGGACGGGGAAGGTGGTGACGACTCCTGACTTCGTGATCCGGCCGATCCTGTTCGCCGCCCACTCGGTGAACCACATCGCGCCATCGGGGCCCGAGGCAATCCCCCACGGGCCCGCGCCAGCGGCGGGCAGGTCGAACTGGCCGACAGTGCCATTCATCGTGATGCGCCCGATGCGATTGCCGGAGTACTCGGTGAACCACATCGCCGAGTCCGGGCCGGCCGCGATCCCCAGGGGGACGGAGTCGGCCGTCGGAAGTGCGAAGTCAGTGACAGCCCCGGACATGGTGATGCGCCCGATGCGATTGGCGGAGTACTCGGTGAACCACATCGCGCCATCAGGGCCGGCCGCGATCCCCACGGGTTCGGCGCGAGCGGTCGGGACGGCGTATTCGGAGACGGTGCCCGCCATGGTGATGCGCCCGATCTTGTTGCTCGAACGCTGGGTGAACCACATGGCGCCATCAGGGCCGGCCGCAATGTCATGGGGCACCGCGCCAGCAGTCGGGATCGCGAACTCCGTCACCACTCCCTCCATCGTGATGCGACCGATCCTGTTGCCGCGCTGGGTGAACCACATCGACCCGTCCGGGCCGGCGGCGATCCCGAGCGGGTTGGCTCCCTCGGTCGGGAGCGCGAATTCGGTCACCACTCCCTCCATCGTGATGCGACCGATGTTGTTGCCCGTCCACTCGGTGAACCACATCGCGCCATCAGGCCCGGCAGCGATTCCCCACGGGAAGGCCCCCGCAGTCGGGATCGGGAACTCCGTCACGACCCCGTCCGTCGTGATGCGGCCAATCTTGTTGCCCCCGTGCTCGGTGAACCACATCGCTCCGTCGGGACCGGCAGCGATCCCCGACGGGAAGGCCCCATCGGTCGGGAGCGGGAACTCCGTCACGACCCCGTCCGTCGTGATGCGGCCGATCATGTTGTCGGAGTGCTCGGTGAACCACATCGCGCCATCGGGGCCTTGAGCGATCGACTCCGGGGCGGACGTGCCCGCAAGCGGCTCGTACGTCGTGATCCCTCCCAGGGGAGCGGGCGATGCCTGGGCGGCCGGGAGCGAAACGCCCCCTAGCCACGCTGCGCCCAAGGCACAAGCGACGACGAACCGCGCACTTCTCACCGGACGCTCCTCACAGGCTGGCCGTCGGAATCACGGGCGCTCCCCGGCGCCAAACGCTACATGAGCCTGCGGCGATGGATCAGAAATGTCCTCGAGGGATCGGGAGAGGACGACCCTGTCGCCGCCAGCGCCGTCGTAGTCCCGCCACACTCCATCCGGAGTCGACGGATCAGGGACGCGCGTGAATCCGAGCGACTCGTGGAATGCCAGCGAACCGGCATTCATGGGGGATGTGACCGCCTTGACCACACTGCAGCCACGATCCTGGAGGTCCTCGAATGCGCGCGCGTACAGAGCACTGCCGAGGCCCACTCCCCGCTGCGCGGGAGCCACCCCGATGAAGTGGACGTAGCCAACCGCCGGATCGTCCTGGGAGACGAAGGCAATGATGAAGCCGACAATCTCACCATCGACCGTCTCGGCCACGGTCGAGGTGCCGGTGAAGTGCTGGAAGAACAACCGGGGAAGCAGATCCTGCATGGGGCGGCCACCCCACCATTCGTTCAGGACCGGGGCAATCCGAGCGTGATCGCCTTCATGGGGGCGACGCATCTGGAACACGGGCCGAGCGTAGTCGCACGAGGAAAGGCGCTACTGGGAAGCGAAGGTGTAGACCAACAGCGCGGCACCCAGCACGAGGAGTACGACGCCGATGGCAACGCCGGTTCGGCGCGAGATACCGAGGTTCGGCCCCTTGGTGAGCGAGACGATCAGGGCCACGATCCCGGTGACGAGGAGGATGATGCCCGGCACCCTCAGGTCCACTCGCTTGTCATCCTTCCAGGCCTGCGGCTGAGTTGGCGCACGAGTTAGTACAAGGCGGGCGTGCTCCGTGCGTGAGCATGTGCACTCGCCCGACATGTCTCGGCCAACAATGAGTGAAGGCCCGGGGATCAACCCAGGCCTTCACTCATTGTGGGGTGCTAACCGATGCTCTGACGTGGGGTAACGGTGCCGGATTTGGCACCAGTCAACCTCAAATCGCGATGCACTCAACCTGGAATCAGTCCGCAACGAAGTGGCGGACGGCCACGAGCACGAGCAAGAGCCCCTTCTTGGTCACGGTCGCCCCCTCAGACTCACAATCCGGTCCCCAGACCAAGCCAGCGGCCTCGGCGATGCCTTGAGCCAAGCGCGGCTTGCC
>JBJTJS010000035.1:0-10183 GCA_046096085.1 bacterium | reverse complement strand
CCGCGACCTACTGGTCGCGGAGATCCTGCAGGAGGCCCGCCTCGCACCCCGGGCAGCCGAGGCGGCGAGGATCGCGATCGCCGGGGGCGACCGGCCTGCCGCCCTCGTCAACCTGCGCAGGAATCCGGGGTCCTATCCCGCGGCGGTTGCAGTCGTGGCGCGCGCCGCAACGCCACCGCCCTCGCGCGGCCCCGACCGTGCCATCCCGCACGTCATCGTCCAGGGCTGGTTCGACGCGCCCATGCCGGCGGACGTCCACGAACTCATCGAGACGTGGGCCCATCACCACCCGACGTGGCAGCACCTCGTCTTCGACACCGACAGCGCGAGCGCCTGGATCCGCGAGCACCTGGGCGCACCGGCCGAGCTCGCCTTCCGATCCGCGCCCCCGGTCGGGAAATCCAACCTATTCCGATACGCATACCTGTCCCTTGCGGGCGGCCTGTGGAGCGATGCCGATGACCGCTGCGTCTCCTCCCTCGAGCCGCTCATCCTCGGGCGCTCGCTCGTCGTCCTGCGGGAGTCCCTGGGAGCGATCGCCGACAACCTCGTGGCGGCGGCTCCCGGGCACCCCGTGCTCGTGGCGACGCGGGACGAGGCCTTCCGCAATGTGAACGACGGCTTCGCCGAGTCACCCTGGCTCGCCAACGGGCCCGGGGTCCTCACTCGCCATGCGGCCGCGTGGCTCGCGGGCATGCTCGACGACGAGCCGTCGGACTTCCTCATCGCCTCCGGGCCGCGCATGTTCGAGTATGTCGACATGCACCAGCCCCTCGCCTACAAGGAGACGTCGCTCGCGTGGGACGTTCCCGCGGACCCGAGTGCCCCGCTCGAGGCCCACCTCGAGCGCCCCTGGGCCGCGCCCCGGCCCCTCTCGCGCCGCCAGCGCGCCCTCCTGGAGGCGGCCGACGAATGAGGCGTGTCAGCCTGTCGGCGCCAGCCCGCGCGCGGAGCGCAGGACGTCGACGATCTCGGACATGATCGCGGTCGCGTCGTAGTCCTTCGGCGTGAAGACGGCCGCCACCCCGCGCGAGCGGAGGTAGTCCGCGTCGGCGTCGGGGATGATGCCGCCGACCACGACGACGGCGTCGTCCAGCCCGGCCTCCCGAAGGCCGTCGACGACCTGCGGGACGAGTTCCCGGTGGGAGCCGGAGAGGATGGACAGGCCGACGACATCGACGTCCTCCTCGACCGCCGCGGACACGATCTGCTCCGGGGTCAGCCGGATCCCCTGGTAGACCACCTCGAAGCCCGCATCCCGCGCGCGCACGGCGATCTGCTCGGCGCCGTTGGAGTGGCCGTCGAGCCCGGGCTTGCCCACGAGGAACCGCAGGCGGGCACCGAGTTCGCCCTCCGTGGCACGGATCCGCTCGCGTACCCGCTCGAGCCCGTCGCCGGCCGGTGGCGCTGCCGTCGCACCGCCGACCCCGGTCGGGGCGCGGTACTCGCCGAAGACCTCCCGCAGGACGTCGGCCCACTCCCCCGTGGTGGCTCCTGCCCGCGCGCACGCCAGGGTCGGCTCCACACGGCTGCCGCCGTCGCGGGCCGCCGCGCCGAGGGCCTCGAGAGCAGCGTCGACCGCGCTGTCGACGCGCGATGCCCGCCACTGCCGCAGGCGCTCGACGGCCTCGGCCTCGACAGCCGGGTCCACGGACTGGAAGGCGCCGTCGAGGTCGGCGAGGAGCGGATTGGGCTCCGACGCGGTGTGCGCGTTGACGCCGACGACCACGTCGTCACCGGCTTCCAGGCGCGCACGCCGACGCGCCAGCGAGGCCACCAGCTGGGACTTCATGTAGCCCGACTCGACGGCGGCAACGGCGCCGCCCATCTCCAGGACGCGATCGATCTCGGCCCGCGCCGCCTCGAGCATCGCGCCGACCTTCTCCTCGATGACCCGCGAGCCCTCGAAGATGTCGTCGTACTCCAGCAGGTCGGTCTCCTCCGCAAGGACCTGCTGCATGCGCAGCGACCACTGCTGGTCCCACGGTCGCGGAAGTCCCAGGGCCTCGTTCCAGGCTGGGAGCTGGATCGCTCGAGCCCGCGCGTCCTTCGACAGGGTCACGCCGAGCATCTCCAGGACGATGCGCTGGACGTTGTTCTCCGGCTGTGCCTCGGTCAGGCCGAGGGAGTTCACCTGGACCCCGTAGCGGAAGCGCCTCATGGCGGGATCCATGACCCCGTAGCGATCGCGGGCGATCTCGTCCCACAGGGCGACGAAAGCGCGCATCTTGCACATCTCCTCGATGAAGCGCACCCCGGCGTTGACGAAGAAGGACATGCGCCCGACGACCTCGCCGAAGCGCTCCGGAGGCACGCGACCGGAGTCGCGGACGGAGTCGAGGACGGCCATCGCGGTGCACATCGCGTAGGCGATCTCCTGCACCGGAGTGGCCCCAGCCTCCTGCAGGTGGTAGCTGCAGATGTTGATGGGGTTCCACTGCGGGGCGTTCTCGACGGTGTGCACGACGAGGTCGGTGATGAGCCGCAGGGAGTGCCCGGGCGGGAAGACGTAGGTCCCGCGGGAGAGGTACTCCTTGATGATGTCGTTCTGCGTCGTGCCCTGCAGCGCGGACTCGGGGACCCCCTGCTCCTCCGCGACGACGGCGTACAGCGCGTAGAGCCACAGGGCGGTCGCGTTGATCGTCATGGAGGTGTTCATGTCCCCGAGGGGAATGCCCTCGAAGAGCCGCCGCATGTCCCCGAGGTGGGCGACGGGCACGCCGACACGGCCGACCTCCCCGCGCGCCATGGCGCTGTCGGGGTCGTAGCCGGTCTGGGTGGGCAGGTCGAAGGCGACCGACAGGCCGGTCTGGCCCTTCTCGAGGTTGCGTCGGAACAGCGCGTTGGACTCCGCCGCCGAGGAGTGCCCCGCGTAGGTCCGCATGAGCCAGGGCTTGGGTCGTCCGGGAGGCCCGCTCACTCCTGCAGGGTACCCAGGCGCCGGAGCGGCCCCGGCCAAGGTCGCCCGCGGGGCCGGCTTCGCCGGGCGACCGGTGGCGCCCAGGCGGCGCGTGCCCCACCATGGGGGCGTGCCACTCGGGAACTCCTACTCCTACGCCGTGGGCCCCGTCATGGCGCTGGTCTTCCTCGGCATCCTCATCCTGCTCCTGCGCTGGGCCTTCCGCCGGGGCGTCTCCGTGGTGGCCGCGCCGCCGCGCAGCGGGCGGGACGGCGAGTACGGCCTGCTCGTCCCGGTGGCCAGCCCGACGACGTACGTCGAGGGCGAGCTGGTGCGCCGCACCCTGGAGGACAGCGGCATTCGCGCGACGCTCGCGCAGACGCTCGACGGTCCGCGCGTGATGGTGTGGCCCACCGACGAGCAGAGAGCCCGCGAGGCGCTCAGGCCGGGCCGCCCACCCGCGTGACGTCGGCGCCCAGGCGTCGGAGGTCGTCGACGAATCCGGCATAGCCCCGATCGATGTGGTGCACCTCGTGCACCGTCGTCTCGCCCTCTGCGACCAGGCCCGCGAGCACGAGCCCGGCGCCCGCGCGGATATCCGTCGCCTCCACCGGCGCACCGCTCAGCCGCTCCCGCCCCCGCACGATGGCGTGGTGCCCCTCGGTGTGCACGTCGGCTCCGAGCCGCGCGAGCTCGTGCACGAAGCGGAAGCGCGCCTCGAAGAGGTTCTCGGTCACCAGGGCCGCGCCGGAGGCCACGGCGTTCAGGGCGATGAACTGCGGCTGCAGGTCGGTGGGGAAACCCGGATAGGGCAGCGTGACGATGTCGACGGCCTCGGGCCGGGAGTCCATGCGGACCCGGAACCCGTCGTCGAGGACGTCGACGACCGCGCCGGCGACGGCGAGCTTGTCCAGGGCGATCTCCAGGTGCTCGGCACGCGCCCGGCGCACCCACACGTCGCCCTGGGTGATCGCCGCGGCCACCGCCCAGGTGCCGGCCACGATCCGGTCGGGCACCGTGCGGTGCTCGACCGGCCGCAACGACCCAACGCCCTCGACCTCCAGGGTGGACGTCCCGATGCCGCCGATGCGGGCACCCATCGCCTCGAGCATCCGGCAGATGTCGATGATCTCCGGCTCGCGCGCCGCGTTGTCGATGACGGTGCGACCCGGCGAGGTCACCGCCGCCATCAGCAGCGTCTCGGTGGCCCCCACGCTGGGGAAGTCCAGCCACAGGGACGTCCCGCGCAGGCCCGAGGGCGCCGAGGCCAGGAGGTAGCCGTGCTCGCTGGACACCTCGGCGCCGAGCCGCTGGAGGCCGCCCACGTGCATGTCGAGGCCACGCGAGCCGATGTTGTCGCCGCCGGGAAGGGCGACGTCGGCGGCGCCGCAGCGGGCGAGCAGTGGCCCGAGGACGCAGATCGAGGCACGCATGCGCCGGACGAGGTCGTAGTCCGCCCGGTGCTCCAGGCGAGCGGGGACGTCGATGACGACCGTGCGCGCCGCGGGGTCGTGGGCCACCTCGCAGCCCAGCCGCCGTAGGAGCTCGGCCATGATGTCGACGTCGAGGATCCCGGGGACGTCGTGCAGGGTGGTGCGCCCCTCGGCGAGCAGGGCCGCGGCCATGAGCTTGAGGACGCTGTTCTTCGCTCCGAGGACCTCGACCTCGCCGCTGAGGCGGCTCCCGCCCATGATCCTCAGCGCCTCCACGGGGACCATGCTAGGCACTGACCGGTCCGGCGCGTCCGCGCCAGGCGCGACCGCTGCCCCTGCCCTAGGGTCGGGGGGTGGTCAACCTCACGCGCATCTACACCAGGACCGGCGACGACGGCACGACATCGCTCGGCGACATGTCGCGCACGACGAAGACCGACCTGCGACTGGAGGCCTACGCCGACGTCGACGAGGCCAACTCCAGCCTCGGAGTCGCCCTCGCGGCCTGGGATCTCGATGCGGGCATCGCGGCTCTGCTCACGGCGGTGCAGAACGATCTCTTCGACGTGGGGGCCGACCTGTGCACCCCGGTGGTTCCGAGCCCGGAGTACCCGCCCCTGCGCATCACCCCCGACTACGTCGAGCGCCTCGAGCGCGCGTGCGACGAGTACAACGAGCGGCTGGAGCCCTTGCGGTCCTTCATCCTGCCGGGCGGCACCGTGGGCGCGGCCCACCTCCACGTCGCGCGCACGGTGGTCCGCCGCGCCGAGCGGGCGACCTGGCGGGCCATCGACGAGTACGGCGACTCCATCAATGCCCTCACGGCTCACTACCTCAACCGGCTGTCGGACCTGCTCTTCATCCTCGCCCGGTGCGCCAACCTCCCGCAGGGCGACGTCCTCTGGCAGCCCGGCGGCTCGTCGGCGGACCGGCCCCGACGGCCCGCCTGAGGACCGCGCGACCCGAGGCGCCCGCGTGGGCGCAGCAGCGGGACGCGCTCAGCGGCCGCCCATGGCCACGGTGAGGCGCGTCTCGGCCCTGCGGGCAGCGCGCGACTCCGGCTCCCCCTCCGGGGTCTGCTGCTGGGCACGGGCCAGCGCCGCCTTGGCGCGCTCCACGTCGATCTCCTCGGCAAGCTCGGCCGTCTCGGCGATGACGTTGACGCGATCGGAGTCCACGGAGAAGAAGCCGCCGTGCACGGCCACGAGGACCTTGGTGCCCTCCGTGGTCTCGATGCGCAGCGGTGCCTCGAGCAGGAGGGCGAGGACCGGCGCATGGCCGGGGAGGACGCCCATCTCGCCGTCGGGCGTCTTGGCCACGATGCTCTTCGCGTGGCCCTCCCAGACGGACCTCTCGGCGGACACGACCGCGACCGCGAGTTCGGCCACGGTCAGGACTCCTTGGCCAGTTCGGCGGCCTTCTTCTCGACGTCCTCGATCCCGCCGCACATGAAGAACGCCTGCTCCGGGATGTGGTCGTACTCGCCGTCGCACAGCGCCCTGAAGGACGCGATCGTCTCCTCGACCGGGACGAAGGAGCCGGGCTGCCCGGTGAAGGCCTCCGCGACGAACATGTTCTGCGAGAGGAAGCGCTGGATGCGCCGGGCGCGGTTGACGATGATCTTGTCCTCCTCGGACAGCTCGTCCATGCCGAGGATGGCGATGATGTCCTGGAGGTCCTTGTAGCGCTGCAGGATCTCCTTGACACGGGCCGCGACCGCGTAGTGCTCCTCCCCGACGTACCGCGGATCGAGGATGCGGGAGGTCGAGTCGAGCGGGTCCACCGCCGGGTAGATGCCGAGCTCGGAGATCGGCCGTGAGAGCACCGTCGTCGCGTCGAGGTGGGCGAACGTCGTCGCCGGCGCCGGGTCGGTGAGGTCGTCGGCGGGGACGTAGATGGCCTGGAGCGACGTGATGGAGTGGCCGCGGGTCGAGGTGATGCGCTCCTGCAGGATGCCCATCTCGTCGGCGAGAGTCGGCTGGTATCCCACGGCGGAGGGCATGCGGCCGAGCAGGGTCGACACCTCCGAGCCAGCCTGCGTGAAGCGGAAGATGTTGTCGATGAACAGCAGGACGTCCTGCTTCTGCACGTCGCGGAAGTACTCCGCCATCGTCAGGGCGGTCAGGGCCACCCGCAGGCGGGTGCCGGGCGGCTCGTCCATCTGGCCGAAGACCAGGGCGGTCTTGTCGATGACGCCGGACTCGGTCATCTCCAGGAAGAGGTCGTTGCCCTCACGGGTCCGCTCCCCCACGCCGGCGAAGACCGAGACGCCGCCGAAGTTCTCCGCGACGCGGTAGATCATCTCCTGGATGAGGACGGTCTTGCCCACTCCGGCGCCGCCGAAGAGGCCGATCTTGCCGCCCTTGACGTAGGGGGTCAGCAGGTCGATGACCTTGATCCCGGTGGAGAACACCTCGGTCTTGGACTCCAGCTGGTCGAACGGGGGCGCCGAGCGGTGGATGCCCCACCGCTCCTTGATGTCCAGGGTCGCCGGGTCGACGTCAAGGGGCTGGCCGAGGGTGTTCCACACGTGGCCCTTGGTGATCTCGCCGACCGGGACCGAGATGGGGCCGCCGTTGTCGCGCACCTCGGCTCCGCGGACCAGCCCGTCGGTGGGCGGCATGGAGATGCCGCGCACCATGTTGTCGCCGATGTGCTGGGCGACCTCGAGGGTGAGCATGCGGGCACCCCCGCCCTCCTCGCCCTGGTCGAAGGACACGTCGACGTTGAGCGCATTGAAGAGCTCCGGCATTGCCTCCACCGGGAACTCCACGTCGACGACCGGTCCGGTGACGCGTGCGACACGACCGACCCCGGGCGCCTTACCGGCGTGGGCGGTCGTCGATTCGGTCGTGGCGGTCATGCTGTCCTCTTTCCCTGGTCTTCTTCGTTTTCCGTGGCTTCGGCGTTACGCGGAGGCGAGGGCGTCGGCGCCGCCGACGATCTCGCTGATCTCCTGGGTGATCTCCGCCTGGCGGGCCTGGTTGGCCTGGCGGGTGAGCGTGCGGATGAGGTCCTCGGCGTTGTCGGTCGCGGACTTCATGGCTCGCCGCCGGGCCGCGTGCTCCGAGGCGGCGGACATGAGCAGGGCGCTGTAGACCGCATGGTCGATGAACCGGGGCAGCAGGGCGTCGAGCACCTGCTCGGCGCCGGGCTCGAACTCGTAGAGCGGGAAGGGCATCCCCTTGCCGTCCGGCGTCACGACCTCCTCGACGACCTCGAGGGGCAGCAGTCGGCGCACCCGCACCTGCTGCACGGCCATGTTGACGAAGTGCGTGTAGACGATGTGGATCTCGTCGATCCCGCCCTGGTCCTCGGGGGTGAGGAAGGCCTCGAGGAGGTCCTGGCCGATGCGGCGGGCGTCATCGTACGTGGGCTGGTCGCTGAAACCGGTGTACTCGTGGGCCACGGGGATCCCGCGGAAGCGGTACCACGCCGCGCCCTTGCGCCCGACGACAAACGGGGAGACCTGCACTCCCTGGTCGTTGAGCAACTTGGTGAGCCCGGCCGCCTCGCGGATGGCGTTGGCGGAGTAGGCCCCGGCAAGGCCCCGGTCGGCGGTGATGAGGAGGACCGCAGCCCGGTCGCGGACCTCGCCGTGGGTCATGAGCGGGTGCTTGGAGACATCCGATGCGTGCGAGGCCGCCGCGGAGATCGCCTCCGTGAGGTTGCGCAGGTAGGGCAGCGACGCGTCAAGGCGCAGCAGCGCCTTGACGATCCGCGAGGACGCGATGAGCTCCATCGCCTTCGTGATCTTCTTCGTCGCCTGGACCGAGCGGATCCGGCGACGATAGACCCTGAGCTGCGCACCCATGTCGAATCGGCTCCCTACGCCCGCCGCGTCCGGGTGATCTGGGTGGGATCGATGTCCTCCTCGTGCACGACCGGTGGCGGCTCGTCCTTGATGAGCATGTCGCCGGTGTGCGTCGTGAAGCCCTTCTTGAACTCGTTGATGGCAGCAGTGAGGGTGGCCACGGTGTCGTCGGAGAGATCGGACGTCTGCCGGATCGTCTCGAAGATTCCCGGCTGCTCGCGCTGCACGTAGTCGAGGAACTCCGCGTCGAAGCGGCGGATGTCCTCGACGGGCACGTCGTCGAGCTGCCCGGTCGTGCCGGACCACACCGACACCACCTCGCGCTCCATCGCCTGGGGCTGGTACTGCGGCTGCTTGAGCAGCTCGACCAGGCGGGTGCCGCGGGCGAGCTGCGCCTTGGACGCCGAGTCCAGGTCCGACCCGAAGGCCGCGAACGCCTCGAGCTCGCGGAACTGGGCGAGGTTCAGCCGCAGGCTGCCGGCGACCTTCTTCATGGCCTTGGGCTGGGCCGATCCGCCGACGCGGGACACGGAGATGCCCACGTTGATGGCCGGGCGCACGCCCGCGTTGAAGAGGTCGGACTCCAGGAAGCACTGGCCGTCGGTGATCGAGATGACGTTGGTCGGGATGTAGGCGGAGACGTCGTTCGCCTTGGTCTCGATCACGGGAAGGCCCGTCATCGACCCCCCGCCCATCTCGCTGCTCAGCTTGGCGCAGCGCTCGAGGAGGCGGGAGTGCAGGTAGAAGACGTCGCCCGGGTAGGCCTCGCGGCCCGGCGGGCGGCGCAGGAGGAGGGACACGGCGCGGTAGGCCTCGGCCTGCTTGGTGAGGTCGTCGAACACGATGAGGACGTGCTTGCCGTTGTACATCCAGTGCTGGCCGATGGCCGAGCCGGTGTAGGGAGCGAGGTACTTGAAGCCCGCGGGATCGGAGGCGGGGGCCGCGACGATCGTGGTGTACGGCATGGCGCCGTACTCCTCGAGCGCCCCCTTGACCGACGCGATCGTGGAGCCCTTCTGGCCGATTGCGACGTAGATGCAGCGGACCTGCTTGTCGGGATCGCCGGACTCCCAGTTGGACTTCTGGTTGATGATCGTGTCGATGCACACCGCGGTCTTGCCGGGCTGGCGGTCGCCGATGATGAGCTGACGCTGTCCGCGTCCGATGGCGGTCATGGCATCGATCGCCTTGATGCCGGTCTGCAGCGGCTCCTTGACGGGCTGGCGCTGGACGACCGTCGGGGCCTGCACCTCGAGCGCGCGGCGCCCCTCGGCCCCATCGAGGCCGTCGATGGGGTTGCCGAGCGGGTCGACGACGCGGCCGAGGTAGGCGTCGCCCACGGGAACGGAGAGCACCTCGCCCGTTCGGCGCACCGGCTGGCCCTCCTCGATCCGGGAGCCGTCGCCGAGGAGCACCACGCCGATCTCGCGGACGTCGAGGTTGAGTGCCACGCCGAGCAAGCCGCCCTCGAACTCGAGCAACTCGGTGGTCATGGCCGAATGCAGGCCCGCGACGCGCGCGAGGCCGTCACCGGTCTCGATGACGCGGCCGACCTCCTCCCGGGCGGTCGTCGGCGCGTACGCCTCGACGTTCCGCTCGATCGCGCTCCGGATCTCGTCCGGCCGGATCGTCAGCTCCGTCATGGTTCCCTGCTCCCTTCAGTCGCCCTCGGCGACTCGTGTGCTCGCCGGCGTGCGCGACGAGCCGTTCCGTCCTAGCCGAGCACCGCCCGGCGAGCCTGCTCCAACCGGGACGCCACGGTCCCGTCGATCACCTCGTCGCCCACGGTCACGTGGACTCCGCCGAGGACGTCGGGGTCCACCGCCACATTGAGTCGCACCCGCCGGCCCTTGAGGCGCGTGAGAGCCTCGGCGAGCCGGCGCTCCTGCTCCTCGGTGAGTGGCTGGGCCACGCGCACCTCGGCAACGATGCGCTGCCGCTGCCGGGCCGCGGCATCCGCGAGGTCGTCCACGACGGCGTCGATCCGGCGGCCGACGCGCGCGGCGACCTCGACGCCACGGAGGAGGAGATCTTCCG
>JBJTJS010000034.1:0-2704 GCA_046096085.1 bacterium | reverse complement strand
GGGGTGACGGGGAGGGGCGCCGGTTGGCGGTTAGACTGGCGTCTCCGCCGTAGGTGACCGCCCCATCGGGGGCGGCCGGCGCGCTGGCCAGGAGCCGATGTGGGCCTCGTCGTGCAGAAGTACGGCGGCTCCAGCGTCGCTGACGCCGCGAGCATCCGCCGCGTGGCCGCGCGCATCGTCGCCACCCATCGATCCGGCCACGGCGTGGCCGTCGTCGTCTCGGCGATGGGCGACACGACCGACGAGTTGCTCGACCTCGCCGAGCAGGTCTCGCCGAGCCCTCCGGGGCGGGAGCTCGACATGCTCCTCACCGCGGGCGAGCGGATCTCCATGGCCCTGGTCGCCATGGCGATCAACGACCTCGGCGAGGAGGCGCGCTCCTACACGGGTTCCCAGGCCGGCCTCATCACCGACTCGTCCCACGGGGCGGCTCGGATCATCGACGTCACCCCGGGCCGGATCCAGGAGGCGCTGGCCGCGGGGGCGATCCCGATCGTCGCCGGCTTCCAGGGCGTCGCCCAGGACACCAAGGACATCACCACCCTGGGGCGCGGCGGTTCCGACACAACCGCGGTCGCGCTGGCCGCGGCTCTCGGGGCCGACGTCTGCGAGATCTACACCGATGTCGACGGGGTGTTCAGCGCCGACCCCCGCGTCGTGCCCAAGGCCCGCCAGCTGCCCGTCGTGACCTACGAGGAGATGCTCGAGCTTGCGGCGGCGGGAGCCAAGGTCCTCCACCTCCGCTGCGTGGAGTACGCCCGGCGCTTCGCCCTGCCCATCCACGTGCGGTCGTCGTTCTCCGACCGCGAGGGCACCTACGTCCTGTCCGAGGCCGCGATCGTGGCACGCATCGCCTCCGGCGAGGGAGACATCATGGAACAGCCGATCATCTCGGGCACGGCCGCCGCCCTCAACGACGCCACGGTGACGGTCGTGGGCGTGCCCGACCGCCCCGGCGAGGCCGCCGCGATCTTCGGTGCGCTCGCCGATGCGGGCATCAACATCGACATGATCGTGCAGAACGTCTCGGTCGCCTCCACGGGCCGCACCGATGTCACGTTCACGTGCCCGCAGGGCTCTGTCGCGAAGGCGACGGGAGCCCTGGAGGCGGTGCGCGACCAGATCGGCGTCGAGGAGCTGATCACCGACGAGGGCATCGCCAAGGTGTCGCTCGTGGGTGCGGGGATGCGCTCCCATCCGGGCGTGTCCGCGACCTTCTTCAAGTCCCTCGCCGATGCGGGCATCAACGTGGAGATGATCTCGACGTCGGAGATCCGGATCTCCATCGTCACGCGGGCGGAGCTGGCCACGCCGGCGGTCCAGGCCCTGCACACGGCCTTCGGCCTCGATGCCGACGGCGAGGCCGTCGTCTACGCCGGGACCGGACGATGAGGGCCGACCCCACGGTCGCTGTCGTCGGGGCCACCGGCCAGGTCGGCGGGGTGATGCGTCGACTCCTGGAGGAGAGGGACTTCCCGGTCGGCCGAATCCGCTACTTCGCCTCCGCGCGCTCGGCGGGCACGACGCTGCCGTGGAAGGGCGCCGACGTCGTCGTCGAGGACGTGGCCACCGCCGACCTCAGCGGCATCGACATCGCGCTCTTCTCCGCGGGCGGCTCCACCTCCCGGGAATTCGCGCCGAAGTTCGCTGAGGCCGGCGCTGTCGTCATTGACAATTCATCGGCCTGGCGCATGGATGCCGACGTCCCGCTCGTGGTCAGCGAGGTCAATCCCGACGCCATCGATTCGATGCGCAAGGGCATCATCGCCAATCCCAACTGCACGACCATGGCGGCGATGCCGGTGCTCATGCCCCTTCACCGCGAGGCCGGCCTGCAGCGCATGGTCGTCAGCACCTTCCAGGCTGTTTCGGGCAGCGGGCTGGCCGGCGTCGAGGAGCTCGACTCCCAGATTCGTGCCGTCATCGACGAGGACGTCACCGTGCTCACGCATGACGGCTCGGCCATCGACTTCCCCCAGCCGAAGAAGTACGTCCGCACGATCGCGTTCGACGTCGTTCCGCTGGCCGGCTCCGTCGTGGACGACGGCCTGGGGGAGACCGACGAGGAGAAGAAGCTCCGCAACGAGAGCCGCAAGATCCTCGGCATCCCCGACCTGCTCGTGTCCGGCACGTGCGTGCGCGTCCCCGTGTTCACCGGGCATTCGCTGGCCATCAATGCGGAGTTCGAGCGCCCTCTGTCCCCGACGCGCGCGACCGAGATCCTCGCGTCCGCCGAGGGCGTGGTGGTGACCGACGTGCCCACGCCCCTCCAGGCTGCCGGTGCGGATCCGTCGTTCGTGGGCCGAGTTCGACCGGACCAGACCGTGCCCGATGGCCGCGGCCTCGCCATGTTCGTGAGCAACGACAACCTGCGCAAGGGCGCCGCGCTCAACGCCGTGCAGATCGCCGAGCTGCTGGTGGCGCGGGGCTAGTTCGTGGGTGCCGACTCGACATCGTTGGCGGCGGCCACCTGCGCGTAGTACTCCTCCTCGCGCTCCCGGCGCGGGAACATCGTCATCACCAGTGCGAGTGCCAGCAGGCTCAGCAGCAGGCCCACCGCCATCGCCGCCGACTTGCCCGAGGTGAAGGCGGCCGCGGCCGCATCGACGATCTGCTGTGCCTGCGCCTGCGGGAACGACGCGGCCACCTGTGCCGCTCCCTCGTAGGAGGACAGGATCTGCTGCGCGGCGGCGGTGCTCAGCTG
>JBJTJS010000033.1:0-7493 GCA_046096085.1 bacterium | reverse complement strand
GGTCAGGCGCCGTGCCCCCGGGTGCGGGGAGCGGGAACCCCCACGCGACCCTCTCGCTCACGTCGACTTATCCGGGATCGTCTCGGTGAAGCAGGTGCGCTGCCCGGTGTGGCAGGCGACCCCCTCCTGCTCGACGATCAGTAGCAGCGCATCGCCGTCACAATCGATGCGAACGTCGCGCACCCACTGGGGGTTGCCGGAAGTCTCGCCCTTGACCCAATACTCGCCGCGGCTGCGCGACCAGTAGGTGGCACGCCCCGTTTCGCGAGTGCGGCGCAGCGCCTCGGCATCCATCCAGGCGAGCATGAGGACCTCTCCGGTGTCCCACTGCTGGGCGATCACGGGAACCAGGCCGTTCGCATCGAACGCGGGCCCGGTCATGACGCCATCATCCCGGCCGGCCGCACCACGAGGCCCGCCCGGGCCAGCGCCCCCTTCACCTCGGGGATCGTCACGGACCCGAAGTGGAAGACACTCGCGGCGAGGACGGCGTCGGCACCCGCGACGACGGCCGGGGGGAAGTCGGCGGCAGCGCCCGCTCCCCCGCTGGCGATGATGGGCACGCCGACGCACGCGCGCACCGCGGCGATGAGATCGAGGTCGAAGCCCGATCGCGTCCCGTCGGCGTCCATGGAGTTGAGGAGGATCTCCCCGGCGCCGCGGTCCGCCGCCTCGCGCGACCAGGCGAGGGCGTCTCGGCCGGTGCCCTCGCGCCCGCCGTGCGTGGTGACCTCGTACCCCGACGGGGTGGCATCTCCGCATCGGCGGACATCCATCGAGAGGACGACGCACTGTGAGCCGAACCGCATGGCCGCCTCGTCGAGGAGCGGGGGCCGGTGCACCGCCGCCGTGCTCACGCTCACCTTGTCGGCCCCGGAGCGCAGCAGGCGGTCGAAGTCCCCGACCGCCCGGACCCCGCCGCCCACCGTGAGGGGGATGAAGACCTCGTCCGCGGTCCTGCGCACCACCTCGTACATCGTCTCCCGGTCACCCGACGAGGCGGTGATGTCCAGGAAGACCAGCTCGTCGGCGCCCTCGGCGTCGTAACGCCGGGCGAGTTCCACCGGATCCCCGGCATCCCGCAGCCCCGTGAAGTTGACGCCCTTGACGACCCGCCCCGCGTCCACGTCGAGGCAGGGGATGACGCGAACGGCGAGGGTCACGGCTGGGGCGGGCCCCACTCGAAGAAGTCGAAGCGCGCCTGGACGGCGGCGATCGCGTCGGCCAGCGTGAAGGCGTTGTCATAGAGCGCGCGGCCGACGATGGCACCCTCGATGCCGTCCGGCATCATCTCGACGAGCTTGTGGAGGTCCTCGAGCTTGGCGATCCCGCCGGACGCCATGATCGGGCGATCGGTGTGCTTGCAGACACGATGGAGCAGGTGGAAGTGCGGCCCGTGCATGGTGCCGTCGCGCTCGACATCGGTGACGATGTAGCGCGCGCACCCGGCCGCGTCGAGGCGCGTGATCGCGTCGAAGACGTCGCCACCCTCCTCGGTCCATCCGCGCGCCGCGAGCGTGGTGCCCCGGACGTCGAGCGAGACCGCGATGCGGTCGCCGTGCTTGGCGATGGCCGACGCCACCCAGTCAGGCTGCTCGAGGGCCGCGGTGCCGATCACGGCGCGCGTGGCGCCGGTCGCCAGGGCGGCTTCGAGGGACTCGTCGTCGCGAATGCCGCCGGCCACCTCGACGACCTCGACCCGGTCGCGGACCGCGCGGATGACCTTCGCGACCAGGTCGGCGTTGGAACCCCTGCCGAAGGCGCGGTCGAGATCCACGACGTGCAGCCACTGCGCGCCCTGGTTCACCCAGGACTCCGCGGCGCGCACGGGATCGCCGTACCCCGTCTCGCTTCCCAGTTCGCCCTGAACCAGGCGCACCGCGGTGCCCTGCTGGATGTCGACCGCGGGCATGAGCGCGAAGGCGCGGGGGGTCATGTTCTTGTGCGACATGGGTGCGACCCTACGCCGTGGCCGCGGACGCCGACCGCGGGGACACCACCGCGATCCCGCGCTCGCGCAGGGTCGCGACCAACTCCGGCCGGTCGGTGACGACCACGTCGCCGGCGGCGGCGCGCTCGAGGATCAGGCTCGACGTCGCAGCGCCGCCTCCTCGCGTGCCGGCCGGCTCAGCATGGATCACGACGAGGCGGGCGCCGGACGCGGTCGACGTCTCCCCCTCCGGCTCGGCGCTGCCGGACCCCTCCACCACCGCGACGAGGAAGGGCAACCCCTCGCCGTCCAGCCCCCACGGCAGGTCCGCGGCCTGTCGCAGGTCACGGAGGTAGTCCGGCACGGCGACCCGGCGCGACGTCCACCATCCGAAGGGGAGCTCGCCCACGGCGCGGTCGACGTCGATCCACGCGCGCTGCTCGCCGGCACGCGCGGAGGGACCCGTCTCCGGCGGGACCACGAAAGATGCGGCGACCTTCGCCGCGGCCTCGGGCCCGAGGATGCCTTCCACGGCGCGCTCCACCGCGGATGCCACGGCCTTGGCGATGAGCTCGTCGTCGTGCCGCGCGTCGGACTTCTTGCGCGAGGAATTGACCGCCCATGCCGTGATCGCCGAGATGAGGACCGCCGAGAAGAAGACACCGGCGAGCACGACGCCGATGCCCACGAGGTTGCCCTCCTCCGACCTCGGCGCGTAGTACGACACCGACCGGTGGAAGCGGAAGATCTGCCCGAGGCCCCAGAACATGGCCTCCCAGGCGTTGCGCATGTTGCCCTCGCCCGCCTTCTCCTCGACCTCGGCCAGGACGAAGGACGTGATGACGAGCACCCCGAAGACGGCGATGAGCGAGAACGCCATCGCATGCCCTCGGGCGAGGTCCCGGATCGAGATGAGGAACGCCGCCAGGATGAAGGCCAGCCCGATCTCCGCCGGCCAGCCGACGAGGGCCGGAACGGGCGCGAGCACGAGGAGGACGTCGGGAATCGCCTCTAGCAGGCCCGTCCTACGGGTCCGTGCCGTCCTGAACTGGTAGACGGCGAGCCCCAGCAGGACCACGGCGACGACCGCCGCCGCGATGAGCCAGGGGGTCGCGTCGGCCGGCGGAAGCTCGTCGATGTACGGGATGAGGATCAGCACGACGAACACGGCGCCGACGAGGAGGTTGAGCAGGCGCCGGGGACGATCCCCCGACCACGCCTCGCTCACGTACACAGGGGGGAATGCTAGAGCAGCGGACGACTACACACGTCCGAAGGACAGCACCCACGCCACGGGCGCCGCGAGCAGGGTGAGCGCCAGGACGACGAGGCGTGCCCCCCAAGTCGGCAGGAAGGGCCACGTGACGACCTGGATCATGACGACCGCGGCCGCGAAGGCCATGAGCCGGCGGCGCCGCCGACGCGCCAGGATGCCGGGCGTCAGGCGCGGAGCGTCGGGCACCATGGAGGCGATCGCCTGCCTGCCGCGAACGATCCGATCGCGCCGAGCCCTGCTGCGAGCCCGCTCCTCCCGCTCGCGAGCGTCCTGCGCCTCCCGCTCCGCCCGCCTGCGCGCCCGGTCCTTGGCCACTACGGGATCGCCTCCAGCCAGTTCCGCAGCAGGGCGTGACCCGCCGCTCCGGACTTCTCCGGGTGGAACTGGGTGGCCCACAGCGGGCCGTTCTCCACCGCGGAGACGAAGGGCGATCCATACGTCGTCCAGGTGACCTTCGGTGCGGTGAGCCGGCCCGAGGGCTCGGGGCGGATCACCCACGCCAGGGCAGCGTAGGAGTCGACGCAGTAGAAGTACTCGCGTTCGACGCCGCGGAACATCGCCGAGTCCGGCGGCGGGCTCACCGTGTTCCATCCCATGTGCGGAAGGACGCGCGCGGGGAGGCGCGCCACGGTCCCGGGCCACTCGCTCAGCCCCGCCGTGGTCACTCCGTGCTCGTCCCCGCGCTCGAAGAGGATCTGCATGCCCACGCAGATCCCGAGCACCGGGCGGCCGCCGGCGAGCCTGCGCCCGACGAGCCTGGGGCCGTCGACGGCGACGAAGCCCGCCATGCACGCGGCGAATGCGCCCACGCCCGGGACGACGAGACCGTCGGCGTCGCGAGCGGCGTCGGGGTCGGACGACACGGTCACGCGGGCTCCCGCGCGTTCGAGCGCGCGCTGCGCGGACCTGAGGTTTCCCGAGCCGTAGTCGAGGACGACCACGTCGGTCACACGGGCTCCCACGCGTAGAGCACGGCGGCCACGACCGACATCACCGTGAGCACGATGAGGACCCACCTGGCATTGCGTCGTCCCTGGCGAGCGAAGGAGTACGCGCCGCCGCCGAGGAAGCATGCGAGTGCGAGGAGGGCGATGACGGCCCAGGACAGGCTCATGCCCCGGGAACCGAGTCGGTGGAGGACAGCGTGCCCTTCGTCGACGGCACCCCCACGACCCGCGGGTCGAGCGCGACCGCATCCCGCAGTGCGCGCGCCAGGGCCTTGAACTGCGCCTCCACGACGTGGTGGGCATTGCGGCCGCTGAGGACGCGGACGTGCAGGGTCACCTGCGCCGTGGCCACGAACGACTCCAGGATGTGTCGCGTGAGCGTGGTGTCGTAGCTCCCGATGAGCTCGACGATCTCGGGCTCCTCGTGCACGAGATAGGGGCGCCCGGAGAGGTCGACGGCGCACTGCGCCAGGGACTCGTCGAGCGGCACCAGGGAGTCGCCGTAGCGCCGGGTGCCCGCGGCATCGCCGAGGGCCTCGCGGAACGCCCGCCCGAGCGCGAGGGAGGTGTCCTCCACCGTGTGGTGCGCGTCGACCTCGAGGTCCCCCTCCGTCCGGACCACGAGGTCGAATCCGCCGTGCTTGCCCAGTTGGGACAGCATGTGGTCGAAGAACGGCACCCCGGTCGCGACCGAGGCCGCGCCCGTCCCGTCGAGGGCGATCTCCACGAGGACGCGACTCTCCTTGGTCACGCGATCGACCCGGCCCGTGCGGCTCATGGCGTCCCCTCCGCTTCCGACCCCGGCAGGTCAGGCGATCCTGGCGGTTCCGGGGCCATCATCCCGTCCTGGGAGACGACCGCGAGCAGCGCGGTCCGGAAGGCCGCGTTCTCCTCGGGCGTTCCCACCGACACGCGCAGCCAGCCCTCCGGCCCGGTCTCGCGCACGAGCACCCCGTGATCGAGGAGCGACTGCCAGGCGCGGCGCCGGTCCGTGAAGCGTCCGAACAGGATGAAGTTCGCGTCGGAGTCGACGGCGACGAGCCCCTGCGCACGCAGCCACGCCACCAGCGCGTCACGCTCTCGGCGCAGGGTGTCGACCTGGCCGAGCAGCTCGTCGGAGAAGGACAGCGCTGTGCGCGCCACGGCCTGCGTGACGCTGGACAGGTGGTAGGGAAGCCTCACGACGCGAAGGGCGTCGACGATCTCCGGTCGCGCCACGGCGTAGCCCAGCCGGGCCCCTGCGAGTGCGAAGGCCTTGCTCATGGTCCTCGTCACGATCAGGTTGGGATGGGCCTCGAGCAGGCAGAGCGCGGTGGGGGTGCCGGGGCGCCGGAACTCCGCGTAGGCCTCGTCCACCACGACGACCCCGGGTGCCATGGCGCAGGAGGCCGAGATCACCTCGAGCGGGAGGGCGGTCCCGGTCGGGTTGTTGGGCGACGTGAGCACCACGATGCCCGGACCGCCGCCGATGATGGCGGCCACGGCCGTCGTGGCATCGAGGCTGAAGTCGGGATTGCGCCGCACGGTCCGGTACGCGGTGAGCGTGTCCCGGGCGTACTGCTCGTACATCGAGTAGGTCGGAGCGAACGACATCGCGAGGCGGCCCGGCCCGCCGAAGGCGCTGAAGACATGGAGCATGACCTCGTTGCTGCCGTTGGCGGGCCAGATCTGATCGGCGTCGACGTCGACCCCGCTCTCGGCGCGCAGGTAGGCGGCGAGGTCCTCGCGCAGGCGGCGCGCCTCGCGATCGGGGTACCGGTTCAGCGAGCGCGCGGCCTCCGCGACCGCCTCTCCCATGGCGTCCGCGATTCCCTCGGAGGGAGGGAAGGGGTTCTCGTTGGTGTTGAGTCTCACCGGCACGTCGATCTGCGGGGCGCCGTAGGGCTCCACGCCCCTCAGCTCCTCGCGGACCGGGGGCTCCTGCGGCACCGTCAGTCCCCGGACTCGCGCACTCGCACGCGAATCGCCTCGGCATGACCGGGAAGGTCCTCCGCCAGGGCGAGCGCGACCACGTGGCCGGCCACCCCGGAGAGCGCGCTCGCGTCGTAGTCGATGACGTGGACCCCGCGCAGGAAGGTCTGCACGGACAGGCCCGAGGAGTGCGTGGCGGATCCGCCCGTGGGCAGCACGTGGTTGGACCCCGCGCAGTAGTCGCCGAGCGATACCGGAGCGTGGGTCCCCACGAAGATCGCCCCCGCGTTGCGCACGCGCAGGGCCACCTCGCGGGCGTCGCGGGTGTGGATCTCCAGGTGCTCGGCCGCGTAGGCGTCGACCGCCCGCAGGCCGGCTTCGATGTCGTCGACGAGCACGATCCCGCTCTGGGGGCCCGACAGGGCCTCCGAGATGCGCTCCACGTGCTTGGTGCGCCCGAGCTGATCGGCGACCTCCGCCGCGACGGCATCGGCGAGGTCCGGTGACGTCGTGACGAGCACGGCGGCCGCGATGGTGTCGTGCTCGGCCTGGCTGATGAGGTCCGCCGCGACGTGCACCGGATCCGCGGTCCCGTCGGCGAGGACCGCGACCTCGGTCGGGCCGGCCTCGGAGTCGATGCCGATCACTCCCTTGAGCAGGCGCTTCGCCGCCGTCACCCAGATGTTGCCGGGCCCGGTCACCATGTCGACGGGCTCGCATGACGCGGGATCGCCGTAGGCGAGCAGCGCCACGGCCTGTGCCCCGCCGACGGCGTAGACCTCGTCCACGCCGAGAAGGCCGCACGCGGCGAGGATCGTCGGATGGGGAAGGCCACCGTGGTCGGCCTGCGGTGGCGACACCACGCAGAGGGACTCGACGCCCGCGATCTGCGCCGGGACGACATTCATGACCACGCTGCTGGGGTAGACCGCTCGCCCCCCGGGGACGTAGAGCCCGACGCGACGGACGGGCAGCCAGCGCTCGGTGACCGTGCCGCCTGGCACCACGACGGTGGTGACGTCGACGCGGCGTTGGTCGGCGTGGACGAGGCGGGCGCGCCGGATCGACTCCTCGAGCGCCTCCCGCACCCGCGGATCGAGCGCCTCGACGGCGGCGGCGATGTCGGCGGCCGGGACGCGCAGGTGCGGCGGGCGCACGCCGTCGAGGCGCTCCGACCACTCCAGGGCGGCCTCGGCGCCACGGGCGCGCACGTCGTCGATGATCGGAACCACGGCGGCGGTGGCCGACTCGACGTCGATGGCGGCGCGCGGCAGGGTCCGGCGGAGGTCTGCGGCGGGGCCGCGGAGGTCGGTGCCTCGGAGGTCGATGCGACGGATCACGCCCGCAAGTCTAGGTCTAGCCTGCGTGGGTGCCCAGCGGGAACAGCGGGATCACGCGCTAGTCCACCCGCGCAGGCTAGACCTAGACT
>JBJTJS010000032.1:0-5524 GCA_046096085.1 bacterium | reverse complement strand
GCGCCTCCTCGATGACGCCCGCATCGACGCCCTTGCGCCGCAGCTCGGCAGCGACCGCGCGACGCCCTAGGCCTCGCGAGCCGTGGCGCGAGGCTACCCAGCCCTGGGCGTAGGCGCGGTCGTCGATGAGGCCCACCTCGGTGAAGCGGTCGAGGACTTCCCCGGCAACGTCGGCGGGTATCCCCCGCTGGGCGAGGTAGCGCTCGATCCCATCGACGAGGAGCAGGAGCGCGAGCGCGCTCGGCGCCTTGCCCTCTCGCGCTATCCGCAGGTGTCGGGCCTGCCCTATCCGACGCAGGCGCGCCGTCTCATCGGAGCGCTCACGCGGCGTGGCTACGACCTCGCCACCGCGTCCGCGGTGGTGCGGGAGGTGCTGGCCGAGGAGGCCGGCGGCGCGGACTGACGCACGGCGTCGTCGAGCCAGGGGGCGAAGGAATCGCTCATCGAGGCCGCAAGGCGGTCGAGGAGCCCGCCGAGGACGGCGAGTTCCTCGTCGTCGAAGACCGAGCACGCGTGGTCGAGGTACGCGACGCGCAGCGCCTGGACGAAGTCGACGACCTCGCGACCCAGCGGCGTGAGCGTCACGCTGACGCGTCGGCCGTCGCTGGGCAGCGATCCCCGCGTGACCAGGCCGTCCTCCTCGGCCTCCCCGATGAGCCGGCTCGTGGTGGAGCGCTCCAGGTGCAGCGCCCCGGCGATGTCGGAGATCGTGACCGGTCCGTCGCCCCTGGCCAACTCGCCGATGGCCTCGCAGGCCAATACCTTGGACAGGTCCACGGGCCGCCCGAGGCGCGGCATGGGGACCGCCAGGGCGGGGGGCCGGGTGACCACGCGCCGCATCGACTGCATGGCGTGGTCCACGCGGGCCAGGCTCAGCGAGCGGGCCCCGGATGAAGAATTTGCGTGTGCCACACACCTACCGTAGCGTGTGCCTCAGTCGATCGCCAGAGGAGTGAGCATGGGTGCCCTGTCCCGCTGGGCTGTCCGCAAGCCGGTCTGGGCCCTCGTGGCCTGGTTCATCGCCATGGGAGTGGTGATCCTCGCGGGCACGCGCCTCGGCGGGGAGCTCAACGACTCCTTCGCACTGCCGGACACCGAGTCGACCATGGCCACCGAGATGCTGTCGACGATCCCGCCGAGCGCCGGGGGCGAGAGCGCCGCCCGCATCGTCTGGTCGCCTACCACGGGATCGGTCACGGATCCTGCCGTCGAGGAGGCCATCGCCCCGGTGCTGCAGGAGGTCTCCGCCCTGGAGTCGGTCACGTGCGTGACCAACCCCTACGGCGCCCCCTACGGCCGCGACTGCCCGGAGATGGGCGGCGGCATGCCGGAGGGTCTTCCCCCGGAGTTCGCGGCGCAGCTCGAGCCTGCCTTCGAGGCGACGGCCGAGGCCACGTCGCCCATCAGCGCCGACGGCACGGTCGCCTTCGCGCGCATCAGCCTTGCGGGCAACGGCGCCGAGATCAGCGCCGAGGACGCCAGCGCCATCATCGCCGCGGTGCGGGCGGCGAACTCCGACACCCTGCAGGTCGGCGCCAACGGCCAGGTGCTCGAGTTCGCCGGCACCGAGCCCCCGTCGAGCGAGGGCATCGGCATCCTCGTCGCGATCATCATCCTGCTCATCGCCTTCGGCTCGGTCGTCGCCGCGGGCATGCCCATCGTGGTGGCCATCCTCGGTCTGGCCGTGGGCCAGATGCTCGTCCTCGTCGTCGCCCGCTTCCTCGACGTGGCCACGTTCGCCCCCACCCTCGCCGCCATGATCGGCCTGGGCGTCGGCATCGACTACGCGCTCTTCGTGCTCAATCGCTACCGGCAGGCCCTGCTCGCCGGACACGGGGCCAAGGAGGCGGCGTACGAGGCGGTCGCGACCGCGGGGCGCGCCGTGCAGTTCGCGGGCGCCACGGTGATCATCGCGCTGCTGGGGCTCTTCGTGCTCGGCATCAGCTTCTTCCACGGCCTCGCGGTCGCGGCTGCCGTCACCGTGCTGTCCGTCATGCTCGCCGCGCTGTGGCTCCTGCCCGCGCTGCTGTCGCTGCTCGGCACCAAGGCGCTTGCCCTGCGCATGCCGTGGGCGCGCAAGTCCAAGGTCGACGGCACCAAGCATCCCGAGGGCCGCCGCTTCCTCGCCTACGCCACGTTCCTCCAGCGCAAGCCGATCTTCCCGGCCCTGGTCTCGCTCGCCGTGGTGGTCGCGCTGGCGCTTCCGCTCTTCTCCCTGCGCCTCGGCTTCGCCGACGACAGCGGCAAGCCTGCGGGGAGCGTGTCCCGAACGGCGTACGACCTCATGTCCGAGGGCTTCGGGCCGGGCGTTAACGGCCCGTTCTTCGCGGCGGTCACCCTGCCGGCACCCCGTGACGTCGAGGCACTCGGCGAGGTCATCGCGATCGTGGAGTCCACGCCCGGCGTCGCCGCCACCCTCCCCAACGCGGACATGCTGCCGCTCTACGCCATCAACCCCTCGGCGTTCAGCGACAACGGCATCGTCACCTCGATCCTCATCACGCCCGAGTCCGCGCCGCAGGACGTCGAGACCTCCGATCTCCTCAACCGCCTGCGCACCGAGACCGCGCCGCAGGTCGAGCAGCAGGTGGGAGCGGCGATCTACGTGGGCGGGGCCCAGGCCATCACGTCGGACTTCACCCAGGTCCTCATCGACGTGCTGCCGCTGTTCCTCGGCGTGGTGATCCTGCTCGGGTTCCTGGCCCTCATGCTGCTCTTCCGCTCGTTCCTGGTGCCGCTCACAGCCGCCGTCACCAGCCTGCTGAGCTTCGCGGCGGCGATGGGCATCACGGTCGCGGTCTTCCAGTGGGGCTGGCTCGGCCAGCAGCTCGGCGTCACCGCCGTCGGGCCGATCTTCCCCTTCCTGCCCGTCATGGTGTTCGCGATCCTCTTCGGGCTGTCCATGGACTACCAGGTCTTCCTGGCCTCCCGAATGCAGGAGGAATGGGAGCGCACCCACGACAACTCCGTCGCCGTGCGCCGCGGCCTCGCCGGCTCGGGCAAGGTCGTCGTCATCGCGGCGGCCATCATGTCGAGCGTCTTCCTGGCCTTCGTGCCCTCGACGAACGGCACCATCAAGCTCTTCGGCCTCGCGCTGGCATCCGCCGTCATCATCGACGCGTTCATCGTCCGACTGGTGCTCGTGCCGTCGCTCATGACGATGTTCGGCAAGGCGAACTGGTGGCTTCCCGGATGGCTCACGCGCATCCTGCCCAGGATCACCGTCGAGGAAGGCTCGGACGAGATCGTCGAGGACGCGTCCGGCGACACCGGGCAGGCCACCGAGGAGCGGGAGCCCGCGCCCGTCTGAGAGCGTCGTACCCTGGGGTTGTGTCCCGCACGTACGAGGTGCGCACCTACGGGTGCCAGATGAATGCGCATGACTCCGAGCGCATTGCAGGGGTCCTGGAGTCCGCCGGGTACGTCCCCGCCGCGGGTGACGACGCGGACGTGGTGGTGTTCAACACATGCGCCGTTCGTGAGAATGCCGACAACCGGCTCTACGGCAACCTGGGGCACCTCGCCCCCGTGAAGGCGCGCCGCCCGGGCATGCAGATCGCCGTGGGCGGGTGCCTCGCGCAGAAGGACCGCGGGGAGGTGGCCCTCCGCGCACCGTGGGTGGATGTCGTCTTCGGCACGCACAACCTCGGTTCGCTTCCCGTGCTGCTCGAGCGCGCGCGCATCGAGGAGGAGGCCCAGGTCGAGATCCTCGAGAGCCTGGAGGTCTTCCCGTCCACGTTGCCCACCCGGCGGGAGTCGGCGTACGCCGCCTGGGTGTCGGTGAGCGTCGGATGCAACAACACCTGCACGTTCTGCATCGTGCCCGCGCTGCGCGGCCAGGAGAAGGATCGCCGGCCCGGGGACATCCTCGCGGAGGTCCAGGCGCTGGTCGCCGAGGGAGTCATCGAGGTGACGTTGCTGGGCCAGAACGTCAATGCCTACGGGGTGGAGTTCGGCGACCGCGGTGCCTTCGCTGACCTTCTGCGCGCATGCGGCCGCATCGAGGGGCTCGAGCGCGTGCGCTTCACCAGTCCGCATCCGCGTGACTTCACCGATGACGTCATCGCAGCGATGGCCGAGACGGCGAACGTGATGCCGCAACTGCACATGCCCCTGCAGTCTGGGTCTGACCGGGTCCTCCAGGCGATGCGCCGGTCCTACCGCTCCGATCGCTACCTGGGCATCATCGACCGGGTGCGTGCGGCGATGCCCGAGGCCGCGATCACCACGGACATCATCGTGGGCTTCCCCGGCGAGACCGAGGAGGACTTCGGGGCCACCCTCGACGTCGTGCGCGCGGCACGGTTCGCCAGCGCCTTCACGTTCCAGTACTCCCCGCGCCCCGGCACGCCCGCCGCGACGATGGACGGTCAGGTGCCGAAGGAGGTCGTCCAGGACCGCTACGACCGGCTCATCGCGTTGGTCGAGGAGGTCGCCTGGGCGGAGAACAAACGCTTTGTCGGGCGCGAGGTCGAGGTACTCGTCGCCGAGGGTGAGGGGCGCAAGGACGAGGCGACGGCGCGGCTGTCGGGCCGCGCCACCGACAACAGGCTCGTGCACGTGGCGCAGGACCCGGCCCTGCACCGGCCGCGCCCGGGGGACCTCGTAGTCGCCGAGGTGACGTCCGCCGCTCCGCACCACCTGGTCGCTGATCGCATGCTCGCCGTGCGACCCACGCGAGCGGGTGGCGCGTGGGAGGCGCGTGCCGCGGGGGCTGCCGCGGACAGTCGGATCGTTCTGCCCATGCCGACGGTCCCGTCTCCCGCATGATCCTGGCCATCGTCGGGCCGACCGCGGTGGGCAAGTCCGACCTCGCCATCGCTGTCGCCGAGCGCCTGGGCGCGGAGATCGTGAGCGCGGACTCTATGCAGGGGTACATCGGGATGGACATCGGCACGGCGAAGGTGACCGAGGCCGAGCGCCGCGGCGTACCCCATCACATGCTCGACGTCTGGCCGGCGGATCACGAGGTCAGCGTCGTGGAATTCCGCGACCGGGCGCGCACGTGCGTGCAGGATATCCAGGCGCGTGGGCGTGATGTGGTGGTCGTGGGGGGATCCTGGCTCTACGTGCAGGCGATCCTCGATGAGATGGACTTCCCCGGTACCGACCCGCAGGTGCGGGCGCGCCTCGAGGAGGAACTGGTGCGGATCGGCCCCGAAGCGCTGCACGCGCGACTTGCCGAGCGCGACCCGCGCGCGGCCGAGGCGATCCTGCCGGGCAACGGACGCAGGATCGTGCGCGCCCTGGAGGTGGTCGAGCTCACCGGGTCGTTCCAGGCGCGGCTGCCCGAGGCGCGCCCCTGGGTGGGGGCGGCATGGATCGGGGTGGGCTGCGAGCGGATCACGCTCGATGCGCTGATCACCGAACGGGTCGACCGGATGTGGTCGCTGGGATTCGTCGAGGAGGTCGTTGCGCTTCGACAGCGCGGCATCGGGCGCACGGCGAGGGGGGCGCTGGGCTACCGACAGGTCCTGGCGGCGCTGGGGGGAAGCGGCGATCTCGAGGGTGCCCGGCGTGACAC
>JBJTJS010000031.1:0-4460 GCA_046096085.1 bacterium | reverse complement strand
GGTGGCCCACGATGTGCACCTCCGCGGCGAGGAACGCATTGGCCGACCTCACGACCGAACCGATGTTCATGTCGTGCTCGAAGTTCTCGATCGCCACGTGGAACGGGTGCCGCCGGGCATCGAGGTCCGCGACGATCGCCTCGACCGTCCAATTCCGGTACCGGTCGACGACATTGCGCGTGTCCCCGTGCTCCACCAGCTCGGGATCCCAGCGAGGGTCCATGCCGGCGACCCTAATCCGCGGTCGCGGCGCCCCCGCCCCGTACAGTCGAAGGGTGCCCGATGCCGCCCTGAGCCTCATCGCCGCCGTCTCGGCGCTCGGCCCCGAGTGGCTCGACCCCGAGAGCCTCCTCATCGCCCTGGGCGACGTCGCCTTCTGGGTCGTCCTGGGCATCATCTTCGCCGAGTGCGGCCTGCTCATCGGCTTCTTCCTCCCCGGCGACTCCCTGCTCTTCATCACCGGCCTCTTCATCGCGTCTGGGTTCATCTCCATCAACATCTGGCTGGCCTGCCTGCTGCTGTTCCTCGCGGCCGTCATCGGCAATGCCGTGGGCTACTGGATCGGGTACAAGGCCGGGCCTGCGCTGTTCAAGCGCGACGACTCGCGCATCTTCAAGAAGGCGTACGTCGAGAAGACCCACGCCTTCTTCGACCGCTACGGCGGCCGCGCCATCGTGCTCGCGCGATTCGTCCCCATCGTGCGGACGTTCATCACCGCGATCGCCGGCGTGGGTCGCATGGACTTCCGCCGCTACATGCTCTACACCATCATCGGCGGATTCCTCTGGGCGGTCTGCGTCACCCTGGCCGGCTACTTTCTCGGCAACATCCCGATCGTCAAGAGCAACATCGAGGTCATCCTCATCCTCATCGTGCTGGTGAGCGTGATCCCGATCGGCATCGAGTGGATCCGACACCGCCGCGAGAAGCGCGCCGCTAGCTGAGTCCGAGTTCCTCGAGCGAGTACGCCGCCCGGTAGTCCAGACCTGCCTCGCGCACGGCATCGCCCGCCCCGCGGTCGACGATGACCGCCACGCCGACGACCTCCGCGCCGACCTCCCGAAGCGCATCGACGGCGGCCATCACCGACGACCCCGTCGTCGACGTGTCCTCGACGGCGAGCACCCGGCGACCGGCGACGTCCGGTCCCTCGATCCGACGCTGCAGGCCGTGCGCCTTGCCCTCCTTGCGCACGACGAACGCATCGAGCTGCCGGCCCTGAGCGGCGGCCGCGTGCAGCATGGCCGTGCCGACCGGGTCGGCGCCGAGGGTCAGGCCTCCGGCCGCGTCGTAGGACCAGTCGGAGGTGAGGTCGAGCATCACCTCGCCGATGAGGGGCGCGGCCTGCGCGTCCAACGTCACTCGCCTCAGGTCCACGTAGTAGTCCGCCTCCCGACCACTGGAGAGGATGACCTTGCCGTGGACGACCGCCTTGTCCATGATCTGCTGCCGCAGGTCCTCGCGTGCGCTCATGGCGCCGACCCTAGAGTGCCTCGCATGGCGACGCGCACCGTGGTGCTCACCCCGGGGGCGTCGTACGACGTCCCGCCGATGCCCGGTGTCGCGGTCCTGGACATGTCGGCCCTTGCCTGCGACGGCGCGGACTGGACCGCACGTGCCGCCCTCGGCATCCAGGCGGCATCTCCGGCCGCGCCGCTGCTCCTCGTCGCTGCCGGGTCCCGGGCCCGCCACGCGCCCGCCCTCGGCTTCGCCCAGCGCGCTGCCCGCCGCGCCGTCGGCGGCTATGTGCTCGTCGATCCGGAACTCCCCGCGCCCCGAGCGGACTGGCCCGACGCCCCAGTCACCGTCGTCGTGACCCCGCACGCCGACGACGACACGCGCACCTCGGCGCTCGCCGCCCGGCTTCGCGGCTGGGAGGTCCTCGAGAGCGACGCCGTCACCGCGATCGAGGATGTGGCGACAAGGCCGTGAGGCCGCGCTACGACGTCAACGCCCCGCGCGCGCCTGGCCTCCCGCGCGGCGCGACCCGATAGCGCGCACGAGCGGACGCGGAAGGTACTGCGTCGCGAGCGACAGCACCTTGTACTGCCCGCCCGCGACACTCACCGGGCGTCCCTTGCGGACGTCGCGCAGCGCCGTGTCCACGACATCCTGCGGGTCCAGCCACATCCACTCCGGCACGGCGTCCATCTCCATGCCGGCGCGCTGGTGGACCTCGGTGTGCGTGAACCCGGGGCAGACCGCCGTCACGTGCACGCCGGTGCCCGCCAGCTCGATGCTGAGGCTCTCGCTGAACACCGTCACCCATGCTTTCGCGGCGGAGTAGGTGCCGCCGGTGATCCACCCGGCGACGCTGCTCACGTTGAGGATGGCGCCGGTCCCACGGTCCACCATCACCGGGAGGGCGGCGTGGCTCAGCCGCATCACGGCGGTCACGAGGACGTCGAGCATGCGCTGCTCGTCGTCGATGCTCCCTCCCACGAAGGCATGGGGTATGCCGAAACCCGCGTTGTTGACGAGGATCTCCACGGGCCGCTGCCGATCCGACAGCCGCTCCTCCACCCGGGCGAGGCCCGACCGCTCGCACAGGTCGGCGGAGATCCACTCCGCCTGAACCCGCAGGCGCCGCAGCTCCTGCGCGCGGTCCTCCAGCCGGGTCTCGTCGCGCGCGACGAGGCACACGTCGTGCCCCCGGGCCGCAAGCGTCCGAGCGAATTCCCAGCCAATTCCCGACGTTGCACCCGTGACCAGCGCAGTGCCCATGATTCTCCTCACGTCGCCGTGCCCTCGATTGTCGTCGAGGCCCCATCCTCGCCTACCGTGGTCCCCATGCGCGCGGCACGTCGTCCCCGGGGTCTCCGCGCGACCGCCCTCGGTGTCACCCTCGCGGCCCTCGCGGCCGCCGCCATCGCCAGCGCATCGCCGGCACCCGCGTCCGACCCCACGGCGTCGTCCGCGCCCGCCAGCGTGAGCCCCAAGATCGTGAACGGCACGCCCGCACTGCCCGGGGACGCCACCCGCCTCGTCTACGTGCGGGCCGGGGGCTACGCCTGCGGGGGCACCCTCGCCGGCCCCCAGGTCGTCGTCACGGCCGGGCACTGCGTGACGACGGGCAGCAGCACGATGTCACCGGAGCAGATCCGCGTGGGCCTCACCCCCTCGTCCGGCGCCCGGCCTCCCGCCGACCGCGTGGTCAGCCAGGTCTCCCTCCATCCGCAGTACGACGTCCCCCAGGGCAGCTACTCGCACGACATCGCCGTCCTCACCCTGGCGTCCCCCGTCGAGGGCGTCACCCCGATGCCGGTGGCGAACCCGACCCTCGGCCAGCAGCTCCTGGCGGCCGGGTCCCCGCTGTCGGCGGTGGGCTTCGGCGTCACCCGCGCGTGGGAAGCGCCCCCGAGCACCATCGCCCTGCGCGGCGACCTCGTCGCGATCCCCAACCGCGTCTGCCGCGGCATCGGCACCTACCAGGTCGGCAACGTCATCTTCCGGATGCCGCCGGACGTCGGCGCCGACATCGACACCGCCACCGCCGTGTGCGCGATCGGCGCGGTCCCCGACAGCGACCTCATCATCGACACCTGCCAGGGAGACTCCGGGGGCCCGCTGTACGCCACCCACGAGGGCGCGCAGGTCCTGCTCGGCGTCGTCAGCCTCGGCATCGGGTGCGCGGGGTACCGCGACGACGGGAGGGCACTCGACCCCAAGAGCCCCGGCATCTACACCCGGGCGTCGGCCGCCTCCTTCCGCGACTGGCTGGTGTCGACGGGCGTGACGGTCCTGCCGGAGCCCGCTCCCGCCGCCCCCCGCCTGACCGCGGCCGGCGGCTCACGCTCGGTCACCGCGACGGTGTCGCCCGGGGACGCCGTGACGGTCACCGGCTACACCGTCACCGCGGCGGCGCCGGGAGCCCCCGGCGGCACCTGCCGGGTCGACGGCACGTCGGGCTCCTGCACGATCACCGGCCTCGCGGCGGCGACGGCGTACTTGGTCTCCGCTACCGCAACCGGGCTCGGAGGAGACTCAGCACCCACCGTCGTCTCGGCGACGACCCTCGCGCCGCCCGGCAAGCCGTCCATCACCGGCACCGAGGCACGCGCTGACGGATGGACGCGCGTTTTCGTGACGCCGGGTCGCTCACCTGGATCGCCCGCACGCACCACGGTGACGTGCACCTCCCGTATCCGGGATGTGCGCGGGAACGTGTCGAACGGACATGCGGACCTCCGGCTGCGCGCCACGGTCGCCTACACCTGCCGTGCCACGACGACCAACGCCGCGGGCAGCGCGACGTCCGCGCCATGGCGCGTGGCCCCTGCCGGCCGGGCGTACGCCGCCCTGGCACGGTGGGGTGCGTGATGCCCGTGAACGCCGTCACCCGCTGGGCAGCGCTGGCCGCCGCCCTCCTGACCCTGCCGCTCCCCGTCGCCGCCGCGAGGCCGGTGATCGTGCAGGAGCCCGACGTGCCGTCGACCCGGCAGGTGCCGCCGGGGGCTCCC
>JBJTJS010000030.1:0-3507 GCA_046096085.1 bacterium | reverse complement strand
TTGTTCACCCGCGACAGGCGCCCACGCTCCCGCGGGTGAACAATGGGTCGGGCCCCGGGGGACGCGATCGGGGCCGGACAGGGAGAGACCGTGACCGCCAAGGCGACCGACCAGGCCCAGGCCGGCAAGTCCATCGTCCCCCTCGGGCACGTCGTCATCCGGTTCGCCGGCGACTCCGGCGACGGCATGCAGCTCACCGGGGACCGCTTCACGTCCGTGACCGCGGGCCTCGGCAACGATCTGTCGACCCTCCCGGACTTCCCCGCCGAGATCCGCGCCCCCGCCGGCACCCTGCCCGGCGTCTCCGCGTTCCAGTTGCACTTCGCCGACCACGACATCATGACCCCGGGCGACCGTCCGGACGTCCTCGTCGCCATGAACCCTGCGGCGCTCAAGGCCAACATCGCCGACATGCGCCCGGGCAGCGACATCATCGTCAACACCGACGAGTTCACCAAGCGCAATCTCGAGAAGGTCGGGTACGCCGCCAACCCGCTCGAGGACGGCTCCCTCGACGCGTTCGCCGTCCACGAGATCGCACTCACGTCGATGACCGTCGAGGCCCTTTCCGACTTCGACATCACGAAGAAGGACGCCGAGCGCGCGAAGAACATGTTCGCCCTCGGCCTGCTGTGCTGGCTCTACAGCCGCCCCACCGAGGGCACCTTGAAGTTCCTGCGCGCGAAGTTCGCCCACAAGCCCGACATCCTCGCCGCGAACATCGCCGCGTTCGAGGGCGGCTGGTCCTTCGGCGAGACCACCGAGGCATTCAGCGTCCGCTACGAGGTCAAGCCCGCCAAGATGGTGCCGGGCACCTACCGCAACATCACCGGCAACCCCGCGCTCGCCTACGGCCTCATCGCCGCCTCGCAGCAGTCCGGGCTGCCGCTGTTCCTCGGCTCCTACCCGATCACCCCCGCGTCCGACATCCTCCACGAACTGTCCAAGCACAAGAACTTCGGAGTCGTCACCTTCCAGGCCGAGGATGAGATCGCGGGCATCGGCGCCGCGCTCGGGGCGTCGTACGGCGGATCCCTCGCCGTCACCACCACGTCCGGCCCCGGCATCGCCCTGAAGTCCGAGACCATCGGCCTGGCGGTCTCGCTCGAGCTTCCGCTGCTCGTCATCGACGTGCAGCGCGGTGGGCCCTCGACGGGCCTGCCCACCAAGACCGAGCAGGCTGACCTGCTGCAGGCGATGTTCGGGCGCAACGGCGAGGCGCCGGTGCCCATCGTCGCACCGCGCTCGCCGGGCGACTGCTTCGACGCCGCCATCGAGGCCGCGCGCATCGCCATCACCTACCGCACGCCGGTGTTCCTGCTCTCCGACGGCTACCTCGCCAACGGGTCGGAGCCGTGGCAGGTGCCCGACGTCGCCGACCTGCCCACCATCGAGCCGGGCTTTGCCACCGAGCCCAACCACGTCGACGAGGAGGGCAACCCTGAGTTCTGGCCCTACCTGCGCGACGAGGAGACCCTGGCCCGACCCTGGGCCGTGCCCGGCACCCCGGGGCTGATGCACCGCATCGGCGGGCTGGAGAAGGCCGACGGCTCCGGCAACATCTCCTACGACCCCGACAACCACGACCGCATGGTGCGGCTGCGCCAGGCGAAGGTCGACGCGATCGCGCGGACCATCCCGCCCCTCGAGGTCGAGGATCCCTCCGGCGAGGCCCGCGTGCTCGTCCTCGGCTGGGGATCGACGTACGGGCCGATCGGCGCGGCGTGCCGGCTCGTGCGCGAGTCCGGGCGCGCGGTGGCCCAGGCGCACCTGCGTCACCTCAACCCGTTCCCGGCCAACCTCGGCGAGGTCCTGCGCTCCTACGACCGGGTCATCATCCCCGAGATGAACCTCGGGCAGCTGGCCCTGCTCATCCGGGGGCGCTTCCTCGTCGACGCCATCGGCTACAACTCCGTGCGCGGAATGCCCTTCGCGTCGGAGGAGCTCGCCCAGGTCTTCAACGACGTCATCGAGAGCCTGTGAGGACACCGTGACCGCCATCGACATGCCCGGCCTCGCCCTCGTCCCGCGCACGGACGAGAAGCAGTCCGCCAAGGAGTTCAAGACCGACCAGGAGGTCCGCTGGTGCCCCGGCTGCGGCGACTACGCCATCCTCGCCGCGGTGCAGGGCTTCCTCCCCGAGCTGGGACTGCGCCGGGAGAACATCGTCTTCGTCTCCGGCATCGGCTGCTCGTCGCGCTTCCCGTACTACATGGACACCTACGGCGTGCACTCGATCCACGGGCGCGCACCGGCGATTGCCACCGGCCTGGCCGTCTCGCGGCCCGACCTCTCGGTGTGGGTCGTCACCGGCGACGGCGATGCCCTGTCCATCGGAGGCAACCACCTCATCCACGCCCTGCGCCGCAACGTCAACCTCAAGATCCTGCTCTTCAACAACCGGATCTACGGCCTCACCAAGGGGCAGTACTCCCCCACGTCCGAGACCGGCAAGGTCACCAAGTCGACGCCGCTGGGCTCGCTGGACTACTCCTTCAACCCGGTGTCCATCGCGCTCGGTGCCGAGGCGTCGTTCGTTGCCCGCACCCTGGACTCCGACCGCAAGCACCTCACCGAGGTGCTGCGGCGCGCGGCGGCTCACGAGGGGACGGCACTCGTGGAGATCCTGCAGAACTGCAACATCTTCAACGACGGCGCGTGGGAGCCGCTCAAGGACGCCAAGACGAGCGATAACTACCTCATCCGCCTCGAGGACGGCGAGGAGATCCGCTTCGGCAAGGATCGCGAGAAGGCCGTGGTCCGCGGCGACGACGGGCACATCGTCGTGGCCAACGCCGACGAGGTCGACCCGAGCCGCATCATCGTGTTCGACTCCCATGCCGAGGATCCGGGCCTGGCGTTCGCCCTGTCCCGCCTCGCCCACTTCCACTCGCTTGCCGACACCCCGATCGGGGTGTTCCGCGACGTGGCGCGGCCGTCGTACGACCGGCTGGTCCGCGAGCAGGTCGAGGGCGTCATCGAGTCCCAGGGCCCGGGAGACCTGCAGGCCCTCATCGCCGGCAAGGACAACTGGACCGTCTCCTGACCGACCAGCCGAGATCCGACACCTCCTCCGGCGTCCTCTTCGCGTTCCTCGCGTATGGGCTGTGGGGGCTGTTCCCGCTCTACTTCGCGCTCTTCGACGAGTTGCCCCCGGTCGAGGTCGTCTCCTACCGGATCCTGTGGTCGCTGCTCTTCTGCCTGATCCTCATCGCGATCACGCGCGGCTGGGCTCGTCTCGGGCAGGTGTTCCGCTCCCCGCGGCAGGTGTCGCTGCTCGTTGCCGCGGCCGTGGCGATCTCACTGAACTGGACGACATACGTGTACTCCGTCTCGACCGGGCAGGTGGTCGAGGCGGCCCTCGGCTACTTCATCAATCCGCTCGTCACGGTGGCGCTCGGGGTGCTCGTCCTCCGCGAGCGCCTGGCCACGCGTCAGTGGGCGGCCGTCGCCCTGGCGGCCGTCGGGGTGCTCATCATCGGGATCGGCGAGGGCGCGGCCCCGTGG